>JANXXV010000729.1 GCA_025350445.1 Bryobacteraceae bacterium
CAACGGAGCGGTGGTGGTCCACGCCAGCGACTGTGAGCACGGCGACGAAAAATTGGACTCCGTATTGCGGCGCTATGCGCAGAACGCGGACGTGCTGATTTACGACTCCCAGTACACGCCCGAAGAGTACGAGCTCAAAAAAGGCTGGGGCCATAGTACCTGGCTGGAAGCCACGGAAGTGGCGAAAGATGCCGGCGTGAAGCAATTGGTGTTATTCCACCACGACCCTTCACACACCGATCAAATGATCCGCCAAAACGTGGACCGGGCACGGCTCCGTTTCGAAAATACGGTCGCGGCGCGGGAAGGCTTGAGCATTGAGCTATAACGGCAACTGGGTATGTGCTTGAGTCAGGTGGGTACGGTCTCCCAAGCATTTCGTGTGGCTGGCGCATTGAACCATCGTCCCGCGCGGTCCAGGGGGACCGCCCCACCCGAGCCATAGGCGTTCATTCTTGTGCCACAATGTTTCAAATGGCGTGGGATCCGCAGCTCCGAAACCAGCCCGTTTCGGCGTTATTTTAACGCCTATGCCCCACCCGAGCTGCTGCCATAGCAATTACCTGAGTGAAGCACATACCCAGCTTAGGCTAATATGGCGTCCGCACAGGCCATTAATCTGTCATGCGGTATCGAATCGAAGTAGCCCTTTCGGTCCGCGTCGTAAAAGGCGTGGATTAGCGGCCAACAATGGCTTATTGAGATTTGAATTCAGGCCTAAAGGCGCACGCCGATTCAAAAAAACTATCCGAAGACCCCGGCCTTCCACCCCAGCAGCATTAGCCCCAACAGGTAGCCGCCAAACGCCTGGTATTCCTGATTCTTCATGTATAGCGCGCGCTGGAAAGCGCCGTTCGAGGGAAGGCGCCCAAGCGGCAGCAGCATCGGCACCTTTGCCGCATAGCCGCCGTATTCGGGGAACAGCTTCCGCAGGTGTTGCTCCTCCAGTTCGATGACAGGCAAGTAGACGAACAGAAATACCGCGCCGAACAGCGCCGCCAGAAGCAATTGCCGCGAGGCGATCACCAATCCGGCGGCCACCAGCATGGTCCCCGCGTAAAGGGGATTCCGCGAATAAGAATAAGGGCCGCTGGTTGCAAGATTTCGATTCTTCGCCAGGTGCCCCGCCGCCCACGCCCGCAATAGCAGGCCGATCACCGACACAGGAATTCCCATCGCTAGCGATCCGGCGTCCGGAGCCGCGAAATAAGCAAACGCCGCCACCAACAGGAAGCCGATTGGCACGCGCAGCTTCGCCACCAAATCGGCGTAAGGCTTGGGAAACCAATACCGCCGCATCAGGGTTCAGCCCGGCAGAACATGCGGGCCTTCAGAGCTTCAAAAACCTTCGCCGGCTGGATGGCGCGCATGGACGGGTCGATTTCCGGGTTGCGCTTGTAACTAGTCTTCGCATCCACGCTACGCAGAATGGCGATGCTGTTGCCGTACGGCCCGTTACGGCCGGGATCGGTGGGCCCGAAAATCGCCACGCCCGGTTTGCCCAGCGCGGCGGCGAGGTGCAGCGGACCGCTATCCAGGCCCAACACGGCGACGGCGCGGCGGGTGGCGTCAATGAGCCCCGGCAGACCCGAAATGTGCATGTGGGCGCCGGGAACCCGAGGAGTATCGGCGCTCACGTTCAACACCAGATCGAGGCCATGTTCGCGGTCGAGCAGCCGCGCCAGCGCTGTGTAATTCTCCAGCGGCCACTGCTTGGCGCCCCAGCCGGCAAACGGACTGGCAAGCACAAAGTCCCGTGACGGCAAGACCCCCTCGGGCCGACCTTGCGGAATATGGAACGAACGAACCACGTTACTGGCCCCGGTGGCTTTGATCAATTCCAGATTCTGGTCCACTACATGCGCCGCCTGGGCCCGAACGCTGTGCGAGTAGAAAAGTGCCGCCAGACCTTCGCGCACCTGTGAGCGATGAAATCCGTAGATGCGATCCGGCCGGGCGGAGGCGGCAATGAGCGCGGACTTAATCAGCCCTTGGAGATCCACGGCGAAATCGAAGTGCGACAACCGCAGCTTTTCCCGCAAAGCGATCAGCGATCCGAAGCTCTTCCGGTCCACCAGGGCCGCGTGATCGACAAACGGATTGCCCTGCAGCAGCTCAGCCCACTTCTGGTCCACGGCCCACGTCAGTTCACAATGCGGGAAGCTTTGCTTCAGGCTGGCAACGGCCGGCAGCGCGTGGAAGATGTCTCCCATGGCGCCAAGCCGTACGACGAGTATGCGCAAACCGGTCATGCTTCGCTAGCAACCTGCCGCCGACGCACGTAAGCAACTAGATCCCGCGTGCGGCGGAGATCGGCAATTTCTTCCTGAATAACCGCATCTGGTTGTAACCGGGCGACAATCTCCGCAGATGTATTATGCACCGCCGCGACCACATAGTCTACTGTACGGAGCGCGGCCACCAGTTCGGCGCGGGCACGCAGGGGAAGAATCGGGTCCGGCGGATCGGTGACGATTACAGCGATCCGGCCGGTATTTGCGCGGAGTTCCTTCATGCGGCTGGGGTGCGCCGCCGTCATCGGGTCGAAGTGGCCAATGATCACGGTGAGCTTCCCGGACCGGTCAATTGCCGCCGAGGCTTCGTCTACCGTGAGGATTTTCTGTCGTGTATCCAACCCTTTATTTGAGCAGTTCCCGAGCCGCTTGCGCCACTTTTTCCGCCGGGACGCG
>JANXXV010000771.1 GCA_025350445.1 Bryobacteraceae bacterium
CAACGGACGGTGACGGCAAAGGTAAAGAAGGCGAGATTCCAGCGGATATGCAGGAGGCGGCGAAGGCCGGCCATGAAGCCTTGGTGGAAATGGTGGCCGAGGACGATGACGCGCTGATGGCCGAGTTCTTCGAAATGGGAACGCTGCCGGTGGAACACATCATTGAAGGGATGGAGAGGGAAATTCGCCAGCGGAAACTGTTTCCGGTTCTCTGCACATCCGCCTATCACAACATCGGAAGCGATCTGCTAATGAATTTTCTGACGGAGCACTTCCCCGCCCCCACCGAGCACGCGCCGCTCACCGGCAAGTCCGGGAACGGAGAATCCATCACGCGCGAAGTGAAGGATTCCGCGCCGCTTTCCGCATACGTATTCAAGACAGTTGTCGATCCGTTCGCGGGCAGGGTTTCGTATTTCAAAGTCTGTTCCGGAGTTTTGAAGAACGATGAGCACATGCTCGACTCCCGGACCGGCGGCGATGAAAGACTGGCGCACATGGGAGTGCTGATGGGGAAATCCATTCAACCGGTTGCGGAGTTACACGCCGGCGATCTGGGCGCCGTGGCGAAGCTGAGAGATGCGTTGACCGGCGATACGTTGTTCGCAAAGAATTCGCCCATCAGCTACCCGGCGGTGGAAATGCCCGAGCCTTCCATTGCTTATGCCATAGCAGCGAAATCCCGGAACGATGAGGACCGGATGGGCAACGCACTACACAAGATTCTGGAGGAAGACCAGTCGCTGAAGTTTTACCGCGATCCGCAGACGAAAGAGTTCCTGCTTGCCGGCAGTGGCCAGCAGCACGTGGAGATTATCGTCAGCCGCCTAAAGAAGCGCTATGGCGTAGACGTCGCGCTGCATGCACCGAAGATTCCGTATCGCGAGACGATTCGCGGGAAGGCGGAGGTGCAAGGCCGGCATAAAAAGCAGACCGGCGGCCATGGCCAGTTCGGCGATTGCTGGATCCGCATGGAGCCCTTGCCCCGCGGAGGAAAGTTCGAGTTCGCGAACGCGGTTTTCGGAGGGGCGATTCCGAAGAATTTCATTCCGGCGATCGAGAAAGGAATACTGGAAACCGCCGCCAACGGATTCCTGGCGGGTTTTCCCGTGGTGGACTTCAAAGTAACAGTGTTCGACGGTTCGTACCATGACGTGGATTCGTCGGAAATGGCATTTAAGCTGGCAGCGCGCAAGGCCTTCAAACTGGCGATGCAGAATGCCAAGCCGAGTTTGCTGGAGCCGGTGATGACGGTGGAGATTCAGGCGCCGGTGGAATACGCCGGAGACCTGATGGGAGATATGAACGGCCGGCGGGGCAGGATCGCCGGGATGGATACCAAGGGCGGAACGCAGGTGATCCGGGCCTTGGTCCCGATGTCGGAGATGCTGAACTATCAGAACGATCTAATCTCCATGACCCAGGGGCGCGCGTCATTTCACATGGAATTCGATCACTACGATTATGTTCCGCCGCTTCAGGCCGAAAAGATAATTGCAGCCGCGAAGGCGGCGAGGGCTGGAATAGAAGAGGAAGAAGAGTAACGAGGCGTACCGGGGCGTGGGGTCCGTGGTACGCGGATCCCACGACGTTCAGTATGGGTTTTCTACCATTTACCCCTCTTTTGTGTCGTCTTGACTCAGGCTTGTGTCATCTTGACCCTTGATCTCAAATGGGTTACAGTGTTAGCTCAGACGTACTTAAATTCTAGTAGTCATGCTAAAAGGCGAGAATGACCTTACGTCATAAATTCAATGTTGTCTGCTCTTCATTATTAGCCTTAGTATCAATAGGTTGCACCAGTAGTAAACCGCAGCGGTTTGGCATGGCGTTTCTTCCGCCGGCGCCGAAACAATCGATCACCGTGCCGCAACTGTTAGAGGCGCCTCCGCTCCAAACGAATTCCTTCCTTCCCCAAACACCCACCTTTCTGACTTCCCCGTATCAGTCGATTGACCGCCCGTCCGCCGCAAGTTTGAGAATTCAAAGGGCCGATGATAGATACCAGGCGGGGAAAGAACTTTACCAGGCGGGCGACGTGGATGGTGCGCGCCGTGAGTTCGACCGCGCCGTCGATATCCTATTAAGCGCGCCCGAGACAACGCCGGAGCGCAACAGAGTGGAGAAGCGGCTGGAGGAGATGGTCGCCTCGATTCATCGCTACGACGTGAACGGTCTTGGAGCCGGTGATCTGTCGAGCCAACTTGGCTACGACAAGGCGCCGCTCGAGGACATCCTGGAGATGACGTTCCCGGTGGATCCGAATTTGAAGCCGAAGGTCAGCGAACAGGTTCAACTTACCTCCTCGCAACTTCCCCTGCAGGTGAACGATGCGGTCCTCAGTTACATTCACTTCTTCTCAGGCGATCGCGGACACCGGACGCTGATTGCAGGCCTGAAGCGGTCTGGAAAGTACCGGCCATTGATTGCACGGATTCTGGCGGAGGAGGGCGTCCCGCAGGAATTGATTTATCTGGCGCAGGCCGAATCGGGCTTCTTCC
>JANXXV010000784.1 GCA_025350445.1 Bryobacteraceae bacterium
CCCACAATCCTCGACCCGCCCGGAAACTGCAGCGACATCTCGTTATCCCCATCCCCGCGCGGAAGAATACCCAACCGGCGCACAAATCCAGCCGCCTTTCGAACAAATTCCGCACTCTGCCGCGCACCCGGACCCAACACCACCACCAGACTGTCAGGCACTGTGTAAGCCCGATGCACCGCCTTAGCCGCCGTGAGCGTCGATTTCCCCCATTGCCGCGAACAATTCAATAGAACCCGCCGCATCCGCCCGCGCAGCAACAATTCTTGCTTAGCATCCGGAACAAACCCCAGCCGCGCCGTCACAAACTCCACCGGATCGCTCAGGGAACCATCCAAATCAACCAGCTTCACAACGGGGCAAGCTCGCCCAAATGCCCCAACGTCCTTAGCCCCTCCCGCACCGCTCTGCGAGCGTCGTCAAAAGGCCGCAGCGCCTTGAAAATAGCAGTCCGGATCTGATTCCACTCCCCATCCGACGGCTCGCCACCAGACAGCGCCGCCCCAACCAACTTCAAAACCGACCGCACCTCACGAAACAACAAAAAATGAATGTCCATACCCAAAATGCTACAAACCACCCGAACCGAGGGACCCAATAAATTCCCGTAACCCGCACAAACCAAACCAAATAGAGGCACACGATTTCCGTGAACGTAATCCCGGCCACATTCTGAAAGCCCCAATTTTTCCCATCCGCGCTTATCGGCGTCCATCTGCGGCCAATAAAACTAAGCCGGATGAACGCAAATAACGCGGATAGCTAAACCTGTCCAGTTATCGAAGGTTCTCCGGTCCCAAAATAATGCAAGCTATCTTCCCCACGCCCACAACAACTTAACCAAAAAATCCAAGCACCCAGGAACCGGCGCCATCCACCCTAAACGCAAGGAGCATCAACAAATGTCCTCAAGACAGCTAAGGAAACAAGCGCGCCGGAACGGCGCAAAGGCAGCCGGGGCGAAGTCCCCAGCCGGCATACAAAAATCTTCACAAAATTCCCTAAAACACGGCCTAACCGGGAAAGCCATCGTCCTAACAAACGAATCCCAACAACAATTCGACGAACTCCACCAAGCCTACGTCCACGAATTCAAACCCGAAAGCGCCGTAGAAATCGACTTGATAGACCAAATGGTAGCCGCCCAATGGCGTCTCCGCCGTATCTGGCGCATGCAAACCGCCGCGCTCGACCTGAAAATGGACCAACAGGAAGCCGAAATCGCAAAAACCTTCAACCAAATCGACCAGACCACGCGTGTCACGGTAGCCTTCACCGCACTGGCAAACGAAGAGAAAGCCCTAGACCTCCTGCTAAGGTACGAAACCGCCTACACACGCATGCACCAAAGGGCCATAAACAGCCTGTCTAAGCTGCGAAAAGACAAACTACGAAACGACCCGGAACCCTCATCGGAACCACCCTGCATTTCCGAGCCGGCCGTCTCAGCAGGCACAATCGACCATCCGGAGCAGCATCTCGATTACGAAGTGCCGCATCAACCCGAGCCGCACGGGTCGGCAACCGATCAACAGCAGGCTTCCCCAGATCGGTTGGGCGGCCAACTTCCGCGTGACATAATCATGCTGCGGTCGAAACGATGACCAGAACCTACGCATCCCATATTGCAGTGAAATTCATAACGATATTACTAGTTACGGCGGGGCTGGTGTCCGCCGAAAGCAGACTGAATCGATATGCCGTGGTGCTATCGGATCCGCCGCTCGCGGCCCAGGTTGGTTCGCGGAAAGAGCTGAGGAACACCGCTTCAATCGACAGGAAACGGCAGATAGAGGCAGCGCAAGCCCAGCTTCGCGACGCGCTTGTGGAACGAAATCTTCGCGAGATCGGTTCCATGCAGACGCTGCTGAATGCGGTCTTCGTGAAGGCTACCGGGGAAGAAGCGTCCGCGCTGCGAAGTCTTCCGGGCGTCACGGCCGTCCGCGAAATGAGGAAGTTCAAGCGCCACCTGTTTGCCGCGCTCGACCTGATGAACGTGCCGGCGGCGTGGAACGCGATCGGCGGAGCGCAGAACGCAGGAACCGGGGTGAAGATCGGAGTGATCGACAGCGGAATCGATCAGGCGCACCCCGCCTTTCAAGACGATTCGCTGCCGGTTCCCGGCGGATTCCCCAAGTGCGTGGCTTCCCGGGGAGACTGCGCGTATACGAATAAAAAGATCATCGTAGCGCGGAGCTATGTGGAGAAACTGTCGCTGGAATTCGGAGGTGATCCGCTCGATACGCGGCCTGACGACTTCTCACCGCGGGACCGCGTGGGTCATGGAACGGCGGTCGCGATGGCCGCGGCGGGGGTTCGGAACACAGGCCCGGCTGGCACCATCACCGGCGTAGCGCCAAAGGCGTTTCTGGGGAACTATAAGGTGTTCGGATCTCCGGGAGTCAACGACGGCACTTTCGAAGACGTGGTGATGATGGCGATGGACGACGCTGCAACGGACGGCATGGACATCGTGACGATTTCCTTGGGCAGTGCGGCTCTTTGCGGGCCGAACGGTACAGCGTCTTTGTGCGGCGACGATGTCGATGTCTACAACGCGGCGGTGAACAACGCCGTGCGGGTCGGCATGACGGTTGTGGTTTCAGCCGGAAACGACGGAGATTTGGGATTCAAACTTCCGTCGCTGGGCAGTGTGGATTCGCCCGGGACGGCTCCGGCGGCAATTACCGTAGGAGCGACCGATAACAGCCACGATTTCTTCCAGAGCGTCACGGTTGCCGCGCCCACAACGTTGGCGCGGATCAATGCTTTGTTCGGCAACGGCCCAAAACCCGTCGGCAAGCTGACGGCGCCGTTGCGCGATGTTTCGAAGCTTGGCGATAACGGCCTGGCTTGCGCTCCGCTGGCCACAGGCTCGCTCAACGGAGCGATCGCGCTCATCCTGAGGGGAACTTGCCTGCGGGATCAGAAGGTCAACTATGCCCAAAAAGCCGGGGCTGTGGGCGTCATCATTTATCAACCGGAGAATGATAATTCGCTCTTTCAGATGACCGGAATGGAGAATACCGGAATCCCCGCCGTCCTGGTTGGCAACACCGATGGGGTGGCGCTGAAAAATCTGGCCGCGTCGAGCCCGGACAATCCTGTCACGCTCGACCCCGCACTGGTTGCCGTGAACGATTCGAACTACGACGTGGTGGCGTTCTTCTCTTCGCATGGCCCGTCGATTGGAGAGTCGGCCATCAAGCCGGAACTGGTGGCGGTGGGTACGGGGTTGTACACAGCCACTCAAAAATATGATCCGAATGGCGACATGTATGATCCGTCGGGTTATATATCGGCGCAGGGGACCAGCTTTGCAGCGCCATTGGTGGCGGGCGCGGCGGCGTTGGTAAAACAACGGAATCCGGGCTTCACTCCTGCCCAGATTAAGTCTGCCGTGGTGAACACGGCCAGTGAAAAGGTGGACGATTACGACGCGAATAACAATTTGATCGGAGCGCGAATCACCGGTATGGGAGCCGGGAAGCTGGACGCGGGGGCGGCGGTGAAAACAAACGTAACGGTGGAGCCTTCCACATTGTCGTTCGGCGTGGTTGGAGTGACTTTGCCTAACCAGACGCTGACCATCCGCAACACCGGGAGCGCGGCGCTGGCGTTGACCCTGGCCGTGCAAGCTCGGGTCACGGACGCCAACGCCAAGGTGGCATTGAGCGTTTCGAGTCTTTCGATTGCAGCCGGACAATCGGCTCAGGTGACAGTGAGTTTAACCGGGACCAAGCCGCTGCCTGGGTCGTATGAAGGGGTAGTAACCGTGTTGGGTGGCGCGGTACCGCTGCACGTACCCTACCTTTATCTGGTTGGAGATGGCGTGCCGTATTCCTACCTGACGCTGACCGGCGATGGGTTTGTTCGTGACGTGGGCACGCGCGTAACTCTGACCTTCAAGGTGGTGGATCAATTTGGCCTTCCGGTGGCACAGGTTCCGGTTAAGTTTCAATCGACGCTGGGCGGCGGAACGCTTACGGGCGGAATTGCAACAGAGAAGACGGACGAACTTGGCATTGCACAAGCTAAGGCGTTTGTCGGTCAGCAGATAGGAGACCAGGAGTTCACCGCGACTGCTGCGGGATTCACGGTCTATTTCGATGGCACAGCACGGTTGAAGCCCGCCATCCAGACTGGCTCAGTGGTGAACGCAGCCAGTCTTCAGGTGGGCCAAGGGCTGGCGCCTGGGTCCTACATCTCTATTTACGGAAAGGGGCTAAGCGAATCCACCAGGATCGCGAACACTCCTTATTTGCCGGTGTCGCTCGCCGGCGTGAGCGTGAGTTTCGATGTCCAGGCAAACAAGATCAGCGTCCCCGCGCGGCTGCAATTCGTCAGTGATGGGCAGGTGAACGTGCAGATTCCATGGGAGTTGCAAGGCCAGACTAGCGCCTCCATGAAGGTGAGCATCGGCGATTCTTCTAGCGCGGTCTATACGGTCCCGATCCAGGACTACTCGCCCGCGGCCTTTGAGTATACCGACGCAGGAAGTGGGCGACTTCTCGCAGCGGCGCTGGATGAAAAATTCGCTCTGCTGACCAGCGGGAATCCCGCCAGGAAGGGGCGGCCGGTGCAGATATATATGAACGGGTTGGGGCCGGTCGATAATACCCCGCTTAGCGGCGAGATTGCTCTGGGACAACCTTTATCCCGAACCAGGGTTCTTCCTACCGTAACGGTTGCGGGCAAGCCTGCCGATGTACTGTTTAGTGGGCTGGCTCCGTTTAATGTGGGACTTTATCAGTTAAATATCGTCGTACCAGCGGATGCGCCGTCCGGGATTCAACCGGTGGTGGTTGTGGCTGGTGGTGTCACGTCGAAAACCACAAATCTGCCGATTCAATAAGTTGGAACTGTTGTGAAACGTAAATATATCCTTTTACCGCTTGCAGCCCTGTTCAGTCTGGCGATCGCCGCCGGACAGGTGTTGCCTGGGCGATACATTATAGAACTAGCAGGGGATCCGGCCGCCGTTAGCGCAGTAAAGACTGGCCGGCGCGAGGCAGCACAGGAACGGCGCACGGCGATTCGCGGGGAACAGGGCCGGCTCCGCGCCAGGATCGAACAGGCGGATACGAAGGTTTCCGGAAGTGTCGACACGGTGGCGAACGCGCTGTTTGTGCGGATGACTGCGAAACGCGCCGCCGAGCTTGCTGGAATGCCGGGAATTGTTCGGATCTACCAGGAGAAGTCTTACAATCTGTTGCTCGACCATGCCCTTGGGCTCCAAAGAGTCACAGATGCGTGGGGGCAAATCGGCGGAATGTCCAAGGCGGGCCTTGGCATCAAGATAGGGATCATCGATACAGGGATTGATTCGGGCCATCCCGCGTTTCAAAACTCCGGCCTCCCGGCGGTGGATGGATTTCCGCGTGCGAACAAAGATACGGATCTTAAGTTCACCAACAGCAAGATCATCGTGGCGCGCAGCTATGACGATACGTCGCTGCTGGGCAGCCCGGCGGACGACCACAAAGGACACGGCACGGGCGTGGCGATGATTGCCGCCGGGCTGACGAATTCGGGGCCGCTGGCGACCATCACCGGGGTGGCGCCGGGGGCCTATCTGGGCAACTACAAAGTGTTTCCGGACAGCCTGAGTGGCGCACCGACTTCGGCGATTCTGAAAGCACTGGACGACGCCGTTTCGGACGGGATGGATGTCATCAATATGAGCTTGGGGTCGCAGCCGGCGGAGCGTCCGGCGGATGACTTTCTTGTCAAGGCAGTCGAGAAGGCCGCCGCCGCGGGCGTGATTGTGGTGATTGCGGCCGGCAACGAGGGTCCGGATCTGCATTCTATCGCTTCGCCCGGCACATCGCCGAGCGCCATAACTGTCGGCAATTCACTGAACGAGCGGGTGTTTGCGTCAGCCACGGTGGTGGATGGCGCGCCACAACCTTATGCGTCCTTCCCGGGATCGGGACCGAATCAGCTTTCGGCGGCCACGGGGCCGCTGGTGGATGTGAGCAATCTGGACGGCGCGCCCGACGCAAACGGGCTTGCCTGCGCCGGTCTTCCAGCCGGGAGTCTTAAGGGAAAGATTGCGTTCATCCAGCGGGGCACGTGTACTTTCGAGATCAAGCTCAATAACGCGCAGGATGCGGGCGCGATTGCCGCATTAGTCTACACGACCCCGGCTCAGCCCGATGCGTTTACCATGTCCGTGGGCGCGGCCCGGCTTCCCGCGTCCCTGGTAAGCAACGCAGACGGACTGGATATCAAGCGGCGTCTGGCGCAGAATGGCGCACTGCAGGGCAGCTTGAACTTCGATAAGAGTCCGTTCCCGGTAAACTCAGCGCGGATCGACGACAGCTCCAGCCGTGGGCCGAGCGCGGACGATTCGATTAAGCCGGATTTGCTGGCGGTAGGATCGTCAGTCTATACCGCTTGGGCCCGATCCTTGGGTACCGGCGGGTATCTTACGGCAAGCGGAACCAGCCTGTCCGCGCCGATGGTCGCCGGTGCGGCCGCTCTGCTAAAGGCGGCAAGACCGGGGCTCACGGCGCGCCAGTACAGGTCGCTGCTCATTAATAGTACAAACCCTTTTTCCACGGATTCGGTGAATCCGGTTTCTATCGAATTGGGCGGGGCCGGACTACTGAATATGTCCGCCGCTCTAAGAAGTACCGTGGCCGCGCTCCCCTCGTCGCTTGGATTTGGGATCGGTGGAAATACGGTGAATGGAAGCCAGACGGTGACGTTGGTAAACATTGGGTCTACGGCGGATACCTTTAGCGTCTCGGCGTCCAGAATTGGCGACGGTCTCATCCCGTCGGTCTCCGAATCGTCAGTTCAGATTGATGCCGGCGGCACAAAAACCATTACCGTCAATCTGCAAGGAACACAGTTGAACCCGGGTCAGTATCAGGGCTTCTTGTCCATCCGCTCCACCCAGACCGACGTGGAGACGCGCCTGGCGTTCTGGTACGGCGTACCATCGAACGTTGCACGCCGGATAATTGTCTTCGATCCGCCCATCAGCGGGCGGCGGCTCTCCGAACTCTCGTTCCAATTCAGGCCTTTGGATGCTGCGGGGATTCCAACCACCGATGCCCCGGTGATCACAGCAGTTTCCGGCGGAGGAACCGTAATCGGCACCGACTCGCTGGACGACGCGGTTCCCGGGCTGTACGAATCATCGGTCCGGCTTGGATCCACGCAGGGGGAGAACGTATTTGAGATCCAGGTGGGTAAGACCGTAACTTCCGTCGCTATTACCGCGCGATAGCGTCGTTAGAAGTTGGGTCGCCCAGTAATCCACACTTGCGTTTATAATTGGGATCGAGGGGCATTCACAGCCGGTAATGGACGATCTCAAGAAGAAGCTCCAAGACGAGATTACAGCGCTCGAGTACGAATTGCGAAACGAGCTTCCGAAAGAAATTCTGAAAGCGCGGGCGCATGGCGATCTCAAGGAAAACGCGGAGTTTCACGCGGCCAAGGAACGGCAGCGCTTCGTGGATGTCCGGTTAAGCCAGTTGATCAGCCGGCTGGCCGAATACTCGATGATCGATTTCAGCAAGATTCCCCGCGACCGGGTTGGATTGGGATCGACGGTTCTGGTGCTGGATATGGACAAGGATGAACAGGTCACCTACAAATTGGTGACGAGCGAGGAGACCGACGTCTCGAACGGGCTGATTTCCACCGGCTCCCCGATCGGACGGGGCTTGCTTGGCAAACGGGTGGGCGACGAAGTGAAATTCCCCAGCCCTGGCGGCATGCGCCAGATGGAGATCCTGAAGTTCACCACTATTCACGACACCGTTTCGTGATTCTATGACTATCACGCGTGTTATCGGGACGTCTTGCAACAAAGTCATTGTGCTGATCGTGCGCATGCTTGCGCTCTCGAAGATCCATCCGAACGTTTTGACGTTCATTGGATTGCTGATCAACATTGTGGCGGCGGTGCTGCTGGCGGCCGGGCAGTTCCGGGCGGCGGGATTCGTAATTCTGGGCGCGGCCATCTTCGACATGGTGGACGGGCGGGTGGCGCGCGAGACAAACCAGGTGACGCGCTTCGGCGGATTCTTCGATTCGGTCCTGGACCGTTATTCGGATCTGGCGCTGCTGATGGGCCTGCTGGTTTATTACGGCAATATCAACCGGTCTTTATACGTGGTGCTGACGGCGATTGTAATGACGGCATCGGTGATGGTGAGCTACACGCGGGCTCGTGCGGAAAACACTATTCCGATGTGCAAGGTGGGATTCATGGAGCGTCCGGAGCGCGTGGTGCTGCTAATCATCGGTGCGTTGTTCGACCGTATGGCGCCGGTGCTTTGGGTGATCGCCGTAATGGGGAATCTGACGGTGATTCACCGCATGTTGTTCACCTGGCAGGAGACCAAGCGACTGGAAGACGCGCAGCTTCGCGCGGCTCCGAGCTTGAAACTCGACCGTTAAGCATGGCCGGCGACAGACACGTTCCGCTGCTCGATCTTCGAGCACAATACATCACGATTCGAGGCGAAGTACAGGCCGCGGTGAATCGCGTGCTGGAATCGCAGTACTTCATTCTTGGCGACGAAGTGCAGAAGCTGGAACAGGCGATTGCGCATTACTCGAATGCGCGCTATGGGGTGGGCTGCGCTTCCGGTTCGGACGCGTTAACACTGGCGATGATGGCGCTGGGCATTCAGCCCGGCGACGAGGTGGTAACGGTTTCGTTTACCTTCTTCGCGACGGCGGGATCGATCCATTTACTGGGGGCGTTGCCGGTATTCGTGGACGTCGACGAACAGACGTTCAACATGGATACGGCGCAGTTGGCCGAAGTCTTGAAGAAGCGGTCCAAAGTGCGCGCGATCATGCCGGTCCACCTCTTCGGGGGATGCGCCGACATGGATCCGATTCTGGCGCTGGCCAAAGAGCACGGCGTGGCTGTGATTGAAGATGCGGCACAGGCGATCGGCGCAGAATATAACGGCCGGCGCGCGGGGAGCTTGGGCGGCGTGGGCTGCTTCAGCTTCTTTCCCAGTAAGAACCTGGGCGGCTTCGGCGACGGCGGCATGTTAACAACCGATGACGAGGCGCTGGCCGGCAAGTTGCAGGTGCTGCGCATGCACGGGCGCACGGGCAAGTACATTCACGACGTGGTTGGGGTGAATTCGCGGCTGGACGCATTGCAGGCGGCGATACTCAGCGTGAAACTGAGTCACTTGGATAAGTGGACCGAAGGCCGGCGGAAGAACGCCGATCTCTATCGGGAACTATTGAGCGGGGTTCCCGTCATCCCGCCGGTGCCCGCCGCCTATCAGACCCGGCATATCTACAATCAGTTCGTGATCAGGTGCCCCCGGCGCGATGAGTTACAGGCGTTCCTGCGCGGGCAGGGCGTGGGCAGCGAGGTGTACTATCCACTGCCGCTTCATTTGCAGAGGTGCTTTGCATCGCTCGGATACAGCGCGGGTGATTTCCCGATAAGCGAGAGACTGTCCGGTGAGGTGCTGGCGCTACCGATCCATTCGGAGTTATCGCGCGAAGATATTGAGTACCTCTGCGAGAGAATCCGCAGATTCTACTTAGATGTTCTTTAACCTAAATCCGGCAGTTCGAACTCTGCGGATCGTTCCAAGTCGCTGAGACGCCTCGGAATTTCAACTGCTTCGCAGTTCACCAT
>JANXXV010000800.1 GCA_025350445.1 Bryobacteraceae bacterium
CCCATTTCGCCGCCGCCACGGCCATTTTGTTCGAAGCCGCGGATCGCGCGGGGCTGCGGATCATTGCCGGTCAAGTTCTCTCAGACCGGCTGCTGCGGCCCGAGCTGCATACCACCGCCGAAAGAGCATATCGCGACAGCAGCGAACTGATCCGCAAATTCCATCGCAAGGGCAAATTGCTCTACGCGGTCACACCACGCTTCGCGCTCTCGGCGTCGGAGCTCATTCTCGGAGTCTGCCAAACGCTGCTTCGCGAGACCGAAGGAATCCGTTTCCAGACGCACCTCAACGAGAACGCGGCGGAGATTGCTCAGGTAGCCCGGCTCTTCCCCTGGGCGCCGGATTATTTGGCCGTCTACGAGCGCTTCGGGCTGCTCGGATCCGGCGCGGTGATGGCGCACAATGTCCACCCGAGCGATTCGGAACTCGAGCGGCTTGCCGGAAATGGCACATCGGTAGCTCACTGCCCGTGCAGCAACGGCGCGCTCGGCAGTGGCATCTTTCCACTGCAACGCCATCTCAAGGCGGGCGTTAAGTCCGCCCTCCGGACGGACGTCGGCGGTGGCACGGGTTTCGGAATTCTGAAGGAAGGTCTGCAAGCCTACGCGCTGCAACGGCTGGCCCCGGATGGCATTCCTATTGACCCGGCCCGCTTGCTTTACATGGCCACATTAGCCGGGGCCCGGGCGGTAGGGCTTGACCGCGAAATCGGCGATTTCACCATCGGCAAGGCCGCCGACTTTGTGTATTTGCGAGCACCCGCGGAGAGCGCTCTGGCTGCAGTTCTGGAGCGCGAACAAACTCCGGAGCGGGTTTTGGCGGCGCTGTTCACGCTCGCCGGTGAAGAGAGCGTCCGTGACGTTCGCGTTGCAGGATCGGTAGTGTATTCGCGGCCCGTGAACGCTTAAAGGTTTACCCGGAAATCACAGCTTGTGATCAAGCCTCGGAAAGCTAACCCGAGCCGTTCCCCGTAAGCGAGCGGTTGGCACAGCGTGTTTCCGCCCATCCCTAAGCTCTGCTTCCCATGTATAGAAAACGGACTACCAGCGCCATCCCCAGCACGTACGCCGCCCATGGAACCTGCTTGCCGCGCCCCACGGCTAAATGGATAATGACGTACGAGATGATGCCGCATGCCAATCCATTGGCGATGCTGAAAGTAAGCGGAATCATAACCACGGTCAGAAACGCCGGAAACGCCACGCAAATGTCGTTCCAATCAATCTCGGCCACGGCGGACATCATCAGCCCACCCACCACGATCAACGCTGGCGCGGTTGCAGCCGAAGGCACGGCCCCCACTAATGGCGCGGCAAAAAGAGTCAGGATAAAAAGCAACCCTGTGACGATCGGGGTAACGCCGCTTCTGCCGCCCACCGCAACGCCTGCGGCACTTTCAATGTAGCTGGTAACGGTGGTTGTTCCCGCCAGCGAGCCGGCAATGGTCGCAGTGGCATCGCACAGAAGAATCTGATTCACCCGCGGAATCCGGTTGTTCGCGTCAATCAGCCCCGCCTTCTTTGAGACCGCCATCAGCGTCCCCACGTTGTCGAATAGATCGACAAACAGGAACACAAACACAATCTCCAGCAGCCCCAGGCCCATCGCCCCGCTAACATTCAGGTGAAACATCGTCGAAGAGATATCGCTCCAGCCGTAAGATTGCGGCTGCCAGTGGACCAGTCCCGCTATTGCGCCCACCACCGTTGTGCTCAAAATCCCAACAAGAATCGCGGCACGCACGTTTAACGCTTGCAGTGAAGCAATAGCTAATATTCCGAACACCGCCAGTGCAGTATTCGGATCGCGCAGGTTCCCCATGGTCACCATGGTCGCCGCGTCGGGTTTGATAATCCCGGAGTTTCTTAAGCCGATGAACGCGATGAACAAGCCGATGCCCGCACTCACGGCCGCATACAATGACGCGGGAATCGCCGCCATGATCCACTGGCGAATGCCTATCAAGGTGAGAATCAGAAACGCGACGCCAGAGAGGAACACAGCGCCCAGCGCGGTTTCCCACGGCACCCCCATCCCCTTTACTACCGTATACGTAAAATACGCGTTCAAACCCATCCCCGGAGCAAGCGCGATGGGATATCTGGCAATCACGCCCATCAAGATTGTTCCGAACGCCGCCGATATGCACGTGGCTGCGAATACTCCGGCAACCGGCATGCCTGCGTCGCGCAGAATCGAAGGATTCACGAACACGATGTAGGCCATCGTGATAAACGTTGTCAGGCCCGCGAGAATTTCTGTCTTCCAATTCGTCTTCAATTCGTGGAATTGAAAATAGCTCTCCAGGAGCGTTGCGATATTTCGAAGCAGAAGTATACCTCCCTCACCCACAGGAACCAAAATGGATAATTTCGAGCAATCGTGATAGGCGACGAGGGCGGGACCAGCGCAGTCCCTCAGCGGCGATAAAGTGCTGATCGCCGCCAGGATCAACCCGAGTCTAGCAGGCCCTTGACTATCAGTCTAGTTTCCCGGGCAATCTAATTCTCGACAATTCACAACCAGGCCTTAGAGTTATGCCGCTGCGCCGATTTCTCTCGCGCTCTTGTCAACCACACCCCGCGTGAGCGAAGCGTCATCACGAGCCAGTCGACCGATCCGCGGCCGCTCGGTGATCTTCTTGAAAATGGCGCCGGATTGCGTAAAAGACCAGTCCCGCTGTCGCCATATACACCACACTCGTGTATGCCATCAGCTGCCCCACGCCAATGGTGCGGCGCGCCATGCCTCCAAGGAAAGGCGCGAATCCCGAGATTGTGGTTCCCGTAAAGTTCAGCGCGCCAATCGCCGAGGCCCTCTGTGACGACGGCACAACATCGAATGCCGATGCCGCCTGATTGGCTGCGATGAAGCCGGCGAAGCAACCGAAACCCATCGCGGCAATCCGTGTTGCCATCAGCGTGACGCCCGCGCCGGCCAGATAGATGCAAGGCCCTCCCGCGAGAAACGCCACTAAGACAATCCAGAAGCGTGACGAATGGCGGCGCGGATAAAGCCGGTCGGCGGCCGTTCCCCCAATCAATAAACCGAAAGCCGTCCCAATCTGCGGATAGACGCTCGCCTCAAATCCTGCCCGCGCCAGGCTCAGAGAAAACTTGTCGAATAGAAAGGTCGGAAGCCAGGTGTA
>JANXXV010000824.1 GCA_025350445.1 Bryobacteraceae bacterium
CGCTAATCTCCTGATCGATTTTAGTGGTGAGGATAACATGGATGAGCCACCATGTCACGACAGCTTTTTTGTTCCCTTCAAGGGGGGTTCGTGGTAATACAGTCACCGAATTTCAGTGCGGAGGATTGCTTGATGACTGATTACAGGCCATGGCGTAATAGAGGCCCGTGGATTCACAAAGCGACGCGATACCTTCGCGCACCAGGCCGAGGTCGTCGGCAAGCAGGATCGAGATCTTTTTCCGGTCTTCCATAAGTATAAGTAGGGAGGATCGCCGCCGTCCGGCGCGCATGGCTCCCTGCAACACATAGAGAGTACGGATTCGAAGGAAAAATTCTCTGAAATGTGTAAGATGCAAATTGATGAGCCGCTTTCGGAATGTACCTTCAGTCTAGGAATAATCCTAAGCGGCTTGCTTGCAATCACATACCGAAATTCTAGGCGATGTGCGCGCCTTGCGCTTCGACATACACGGTGTAGAGCGATTGGCCCGCCGCCATGAATAGCCGGTTCCGTTTGCGGCCGCCGAAGCAGATATTGGCGCAAATTTCGGGCAGCAGGATCATCCCGATGCGGTCGCCGCCGGGAGTGAAGATGTGGACGCCATCGTAGCCGGCGCCAACCCATCCCGCGCCTACCCAGATGTTGCCGTCCGTATCCGCTCGAATGCCGTCGGGCAGGCCGGAGCCTTTACCGGGGATTTCCATGTTGATGTACTGCTTTCCGTTGCGCAGCGCGGTGCCGGCAACATCGAAGACCTTGATAATCTTGGGGACATCGGGGTAATGGGTGGCGCCGGTATCGCAAATATACAGCTTCTTGTAGTCTGGCGAGAAGCAGAGGCCGTTTGGTTTATACAGCTCGTCGGTCACCATTTCCATGCGCCCGCTGGGATCCACGCGATAGACAGCTTCCTTCAGTTCCAGCGCGGCTTTCTCGCCTTCATAGTTGAGCAGCGCCCCGTAGCCCGGGTCGGTGAACCAGACGGCGCCGTCCGGATGGACGACGATGTCGTTCGGCGCGTTGAGCGGTTTGCCTTTCCATTTATCGGCGATGACGGTGGTGGTTCCGTTGTGCTCGTAGCGCACCACGCGGCGGCCGCCGTGTTCGCAGGAGAGTTGGCGGCCCTGATAGTCGAATGTATTGCCGTTGCTGTAGCCGGAGGGGCTGCGGAATACGCTGACGTGGCCATCGTCTTCGATCCAGCGCATCTGCGCGTTATTTGGAATGTCACTCCAGACAAGATAGCGGCCGACGGAGTTCCAAGCTGGTCCTTCCGACCACAGCAACCCGGTGTGCAGCCGCCGGATCGGCGTGTTGCCGATCTTGTATTTATCGAAACGCTTGTCGAGCGAGAGGATGTCGGGGTCCGGATAGCGGGATGGATTCATTCCCGACCAGTCCCGCTGGGTTTGCGCAGCGGCCAGTGGAACCAGTGCGGAAGCGGCGAACGTCTTCAGGAACGACCGGCGGAGCGAACCGGCGGATGGCGATGCGGTGGGTTGGATTGTCATGTGATTGCCGAGAGCTATTCTGTCACAAATCGGGAGCTGTGTTCGCAACGGAGCTGGAGAACAGAAATACAGAGGGATTTGCACGCGGACGGCAGGGTGCCGCCCGCGCAGAGATTACGCGAAGCTGCGGACGCCGGCGGCTTCGTCCTCGAATACTTCGAAGACGGTATAGAGCTTGGTGATCTGGAGCAGATCCTGCACCCGCTTATTCAAATTGAGCAACTTCAACTGCCCGCCCTGATTGGTTACCGAAGTAAATCCCGAGACCAGCTCCCCGATGCCGGAGCTATCGATATAGGAGACATCGGCGAGATTCAAGAGGACTTTTTTCTGGCCTTTCGCCACCAGCTCGCGCAGCGTCTCGCGGAAAACGCTGGAGCCTTCGCCAAGGGTGATCCGTCCTGCGGCATCCATCACGCTTACATCACCCACTTGGCGGGTTATCAGTTTTACACTCACGAAAATGAACCTCCCTGCTCAATTATTTTTTACTCGGTCTTGCGGCATTTCACCATTCTGACTTCCGTGCCGAGCGGTGGCACGCGCCCCATATGGAACTCGTCGACGAAAGCCTGAATCAGCAGCAGGCCCCGCCCCGATTGGCGCAATAGATTTTCTTCGGCCAGCGGATCGGGCAATCCGGAACGCTCGAATCCTTCCCCTTCGTCGGTGATGCGGATATTGAGCCGGTCTGTTTCCTTCGCCACGAAGAGATGCACTTTCTTATTCAGGTTATAGCGGTTTCCATGGACCACCGCGTTCACCATGGCCTCCCGCACGGCCATACCCAAATCATGCAGATCGTCCTCGGAAAAACCGAGTTCACGACCGAGATTCAGAACCAGCGTTTCGGCTGTGTCGACGCTATCGAGAGTAGAATCGAGCAATATATCCAAGGTCTTTATGGCGCTGCTCTGCTCTTCCCCCATTAAAATGACTCCCGGCGTGCAGCATGGTCAAGTCGCATGTTTAAGTTAGAATACTACCACCAGGAAAGTCAAGGCCGCTTTCGTCCCGTGAGGCGCAATTCGGGCCTTTCAGGCTAACGGTCTTGAAGAGGAGAGGAGGAAAGCGGCGAACCGCTTTCCTCCTCGAGTGCGATTGGAGTTAAAAGAAGAACCTCGCCGATATCATGGCGCGGCGCGGAATTCCGGACTGGCCCGTGATCGTCCCGAAAGTACGCGAGATGATCGACGAATCCGGATTGCCGGCATTCATATGGTTCAAGATGTTCTGCGCCTCAAACCGCAGTTGTAGCCTGCGGCTCTCGGAAAACAGGCGGAAGTCCTTCATGAGCGCAAGGTCCCATTGCGAAAAGCCCGGGCCGCGCATGTTGGGCAGGTAGCTTGGCACATCGCCCACTTCAAACCCCTGCACGATACGGAATGCACCGGGGTTGAAATAAGACTTGAAGTCAGCCGCGCCGACAAGGGCCGCGTGACCGCTTACGTTATTGTTATAGGCAACACTCGGGGTGACAAAGATCGGCATGGAATCCCGGCCCTGCCCGATGTTGTACCAATTGCTGCCGGCCCCGCCCACGGTGTTGCTGGGCGTTCGTACCGCCAAGGGAGTGCCCGAACGGAAGGTTGTGGTACCGGCCATGGTCCAGCCGCCCACAACATTATCCAATACTTTCGCACCAAACGAGTTAGGGGAACCCAGGAACGATCTTCCCTGTCCGAATGGAAGATTGTAGGAGTAGTTGAACAGCAGCTTCTGGCTGATGTCACTGCCCGCAAGGCCATAAGTGGTCCCAAGGCCTAGCCCTGCCTGTGGGAACGGCATGCCCTGCTGACCGTCGAATGAACCGACGTCCTGCAGGAGCTTCGAAATGGTGTAGTTTCCCAGGAAGCTGAAGCCGCTCCCGAACCGGTGCTCAGCCTGGATGTACCCTGCGTGGTAGTTGGAGGTGCCGATTGGTTCGCCAAGAGTCCAGATCTCCGACCACAGCATCTGGTTCTGGAAGAGCCGCCCAAGCGTTAGCGTTTTACCGCCCATGCCGGTTAGCGGATCTATCTGCCCAAAGAATGGATTCGGCACCTGGGTAAGAAGCTTGTCGCCCAGCGGGCCGATCTTATGATAGGCGTCCTTCAGAATATGCACGCCGTCCCCCAGGTAGTAGGGCAGTCCGCGTCCCAGGTTACCGCTGTAGTTGAGTTCCACCACCCACGCCTTGTTTCCGGAACCGACCTCACGCTGGATTCCTAACTGGAGCACGTGTTCGTGGCCCGGGTTGATATTCTTGGCGCTGGATAGAAACCAGTTGCCCATCACACTTTTATTCAGAGCGGCGACGTCACTGGTTAATTTGACGTAGCCGGTTCCACCGGGCATCGGTTGATCGAAGGTCAGCGGGAAGGTGAGTCCGCCATCCGGAGAGCCGCCCTGTACAAGCCGGGCCGCGTCGCCGTAGCCAATGTTCCACTGCGAACCGTTCAGGAAGAAGCTGCCGGTGGTGGTCATCCAGTTGATGCCATAGCCGCCGCGAATCACCGTCTTCGGCGCAATCTGATAGGCGAAGCCCAGGCGCGGACCGAAGTGGTAGGGTTGTGTTTCCTGAAGAGTGCGCATCGGATAATCGGGGGTGCCCATTAGGGCCGCACGGCCGTACTGGCCATTCGCCACCCAGTCCGGCGCGGCATTGGATATTCCGGCAGCCTGCTGCACTTGGCTCCAACTCCAACCGGCATTGGTCTGGATAGGCCACTTGTACGAGCTGTCCCAAAACGTCTGACGGTTGAAGCGTTCCGTCCGCGGCGGTTCAAAATCCCATCGAAGCCCCGCGTTTACCGTCAGCTTCTTGCTGACCTTAATGTCGTCTTGCAGGTAAGCGCCGTGGTAAGCCTGTAGAGACGCCGGACCCGCCAGTTGTGTGCCGCTGCCACCGGCGACACCGCCGAGAAGCCAACTGGCAAATCCGGAGCCGGAGCCATTCACTGGAGAATCGTAATACTGCGAAGTGAGGCTGCGCACGCTCGACATGGAAAAACTTCCGCCCGAGGAGTAGTTGGAATAATAACGGCGCGTCTCATACCCCGCCTTGAAGGTATGTTTGCCCCAGAGTTTCTGGATGGATGCCAAGGCGCTGTAGCTGGTGTCATAGACGTTATTCACGTCGCCGCCGCCAATGCCGGTGATCGTATCGGCTGTGCCCAGGGTAGGAACACGGTTCTGCCTGCCACCCAACAAATTGATCACTTCCCTTTGTAACGGCCAACTGCTGGAATCCACGCTCACTTGGTTACCGGAAAGGCTGACAGAACGCACAATACCGCCGCGGAAGTTCAAGATCGTCGTTGGAGTCAGCACAAAGGTGTGCTCTATCGACGCGGTGTACGCCGACTGGTTGGTGAGATTGACGGGTTGCAGAGCTGACAGCCACCGCGGGCTGCTGGAATCGAAGCCGTAGTTGGTGATGGTGAAATGGGTGCTGTGTTTTGTGTTCCAGTTTTGATCGAAGCGCCCGGTGAATTTGTCGCCGTTCGAAGGATTAGTGCTCGCTCCGACGAAATTTTGGTCGTGGCTCGACCCGGCCTGAGGCGCCCGATTTGCCTGGGGGTAATAGCCGAGGTAGATCTTCGACAGCGGATTGATGCGGTTTTGAGGAATCTTGTTCCCGGGAAATGGATCGCGCAGGATGCGGTTGCCGCTGAGGCGCGCTGTAAGAGGATCGAAAATTTGAGCTTGCAAGCCCCGATCAATTAGCGTTCCGGAGAAATCGCCTTGGCGCTCCAGGTCGGTGGGAACACTTGCCAGACGCGCATTGCTGCCCGAACGGTATCGGCCGCCTTCATAGTTAAAGAAGAAAAAGGTTTTGTCGCGGCCATTGTAAACTTTGGGAATGCGGACCGGACCGCCAACGCTGGCTCCGAAGACATTTTCGTGAAAGACGCCCTTCGTCTGTCCAAAACGATTCGAATTCCAATCGTTGGCATTCAGTTTGTCATTCTTGAAATATTCGTAGAGGGTGCCGTGAAATTCATTGGTGCCCGACCGCGTGACTAGCGTGACCGCGCCTCCAGAGAGACGGCCATACTCGGCGGACAAGCCGTTGGTGATGACCTTGAACTCACCCACCGCGTCCATGGAAGGTACTGACGGCGGGATATCATGGCGGTAGCCGGTGGATACCGCTAAACCATCAATGTAATATTCGGCTTCGGCGGCACGTCCGCCATTGATCCGAAAATCCGAATCGTGGGTCATCTGGTCGGCTGTGCCATTCACGTTCGGAGTAAGACTGGCAAATGCCAAAGCATTCCGGTTGTATTGCGGCAGTTCCTGAATTCGCTTGTTATCGATCACCAGGCCCGTCTGCGCATCGTCGACGCGAAGCAGCGGGGTCTCCGCGGTCACGCTAATGCTTTCGGCTTGGGAGCCGACCTCCATGACGAGATCGAAGCTGATGCGATCGCCGACCCGCAACTGGATGCCGGTCTTCTCCAAGGTCTTCATGCCACCAGAGCGGGCGGTGATGGTGTACATTCCTGGAATCAAGTTCGGAACGGTGAAGTAGCCCTCCCCATTGCTGCGGGTAGTTCCAACTACATTGGTTCCCGTATTCTGGACAGAAATTACCACTTCCGGTACAACGGCACCGGTGGTGTCTTTCGCTCGACCGCCAATTGTGGCGGTTCCACTCTGCGCCAATAGCAGGCCAGCACTGCAAATACTGATCGAAAGTAGG
>JANXXV010000894.1 GCA_025350445.1 Bryobacteraceae bacterium
GGCGCGGATAGGCAGTGGTCCATTGCTCTATGACCAGACATTCACCGTTCAGCTTTCGGATGCCACCGTGCAAGCCGCCATGCAGCAGGCGCGCACGCAGTTGACCAATGCGGGAGCCGTTACGATCAACGGACCCAATCAGCAGGCCAACGTCAAGACGCTGACCGGGACAAGCCAGTCCACCGTGGTGAACAGTACGTCGTCAACAATAGATGCCGGAATTGAGAATAGCATCGGTCCTGTGACGATCCTGGTAGGGGACCGGGGGCTATGTACGGGTTTGACCGGGACAGCGCCAAACCGGCTGCCAACGGGTTGTCCCGGCGGAACGCCGTTCACAGTACTTGCTGGCACGTCGAACATCAACAACAACGTCAATACGCAGTCGGACATATTCCGCACAGTGACGACCACCAGCACCTTCCAAATCGCGCAGACCTACGAACTCAACGGCGCAACAGGACCAGTCGCTCCGGGGACGCCCACCGCGCCGATTCCCCCGGCGACACCGGCCCCGCCTTCGTTCTGGCTCGCGCTGACCGGTATGGCGACGGCCGGCGTCTCCTCGCTCAAATGGAGACGGCTCAAAAGCCGCGGCCAGCTAGAACGCTCCGGCCCCGTGCCGTGAGAACATAGGGGCTTGACTTTCACAATCGAGAACCGGCGTTTCATTGCCATCGGCGCCGTGGTTACGGTGATGGTCTGCTATGCTCCCATCCTGATGGGCATGGCGCACCAATGGTGGACCGACGAGGACATGGGACACGGGTTTGTCGTGCCGGCGGTCGTCCTATGGATCATGTGGCGGGAGCGCGACGGATGGCAGTCCTTGCTTCTCAAACCAAGCCGATGGGGACTGGCCCTGCTCGCCCTCGGCGCTGCCATGCACTTGGCGTCCGCCGTCGGCGCGGGACTCTTCGCGGGTTCGCTGGCGTTCCTCATTTCCATTGCCGGCCTGACGGTCTGTTTCGGTGGCTGGCCGCTGTTGCGGGCATGGGCATTTCCGCTCGCCTTATGTTCCTTCATGCTGCCCAAGCTGGCGGTTGTCTACAACCAGGTGACTCTGCCACTTCAACTATTGGCCAGCCGCATGGCTGCCGGACTTTTGACCACGGCGGGCGCGGCCGTGATCCGCGATGGCAACATTCTCGATGTCGGCGGACGGAAGATACTGGTGGCGGAAGCCTGCAGCGGTATCCGCTATCTACTGCCGCTCGGGTTCATGGGTGTCGTGATTGGATATCTAGCCGACCCCAAACCTTGGATGCGTGTAGCGCTGTTATTCGCCGCCGTTCCTGTGGCGATTGTGGCCAACGCAGTCCGGGTGGCGGCTGTGGGGTGGATACCGGCGCTGATTGAGGAAACTGCCCACGCCGTGTCGGGGTGGGTTTTGTTCGTTGTGTGTCTCGCGAGCCTGTTTCTGGCGCGACGGTTCTTCAGTTATCTCCATGCGCGAATTTCATAGACTTTGGATTCTCGCGCCCGTGCTGTTGGCAGGGCAAGCGCTATCGGTGAATTGGATTGCCAGAGCTGAACGTCCACCTGCCGCGCCGGATCTGGCACGGTTTCCTCAATCCTTCGGGCAATGGACACAGGTGCGTGAAGATCCCACCAGCGAGGCGGTGCAAGCCGAACTTGGGGCGGACGGGATTCTCAGCCGAACCTTCATTGGATCTCAGCAGGCTTCAGGCAGCTTGTTCGTGGCATGGTTTCAGTCGCAACGGGCGGGCGCGCGGCAGCCGCATTCGCCCAGGGTTTGCCTACCCGGCGCGGGCTGGATTCCGGAGACGTCCGGCGAAATGACGATCGAGACCGCCGCGGGTCCGATTACCGTAAACCGCTACATCGTCACACAGAAGAACAGGCGGGCTGTGGTGCTGTACTGGTATCAGACGCCACGCCGCGTGAGTGCCGGCGAGTGGGAATCTAAGTTCTGGGTGGCGGCCGACGCCCTTCGGGACAGGCGGACCGATACGGCTTTGGTCCGCATTGTGACCTGGTCGGCCGAAGGGGCGGACGCTGCCGCCACGGCAAGCGCCGTGCAATTGGCACAGGATGTGTATCCGCTGCTCCGGAAACAACTACCCGGGCTGTGAATTGGAGTCGGCGCAACCGTCGAGTTTGACCCTCGACGGAGGGTGCTTCATTGTTGAACCTAAAAACGGCAGTTGGTTGCGCCTAAAACACAAGAGATCCATTGCCCTCAACTATCTGGAAGCACAGGGCTTTTCACCCAATAGGCGAACTGAGCAGCAGTTAAAAGTATCTGAATCTACAGGGACAATCCACACTCGAACAGTCCAACTGCCGTTTTTAGGTTGAAGCGGCGGCCCTTTTCCCGCACGCCGTTCTCAGCGCCTGAGCCACGCCTCCGGGCTTACGATTTCCAGCTTCCGCCGGGTACTGCCGAACGAACACGGAACCGGCGAGCCGATAATCGCCGTGTGCAACCGCATTCGGAATCGCTTCGCGAACTACCTTCTCATTGAATGTCGGAATGTCTCCGGCGAAGAAACCGTCCTCGTAGCGCAGAACCTCATACTGACATTTGCACCCAAGCCCCCGATGAGGTATCCTGCTAGAGAGCAATACTTTGCGAAGGTCAGGTTTTTAATAAGTAGATGGCAAATCATGTTTCCGCACAGAAGCGGGTCCGGCAGACAGAACACAAAACCGAAATCAACAGGCTTCGGAAGTCACGGGTGCGCCACCAGATTCGTTCGTTCCGCCGTTTGATCGCCGGTAAAGACGCTAAAGGCGCCACTGCGGCACTTCCCGCCACTTTCTCGCTAGTCGACCGCGCCGCCAAATGGGGCATCATTAAAAAGAACACCGCAGCCCGTTACAAGTCCCGCATGACGCTGCGCTTGAAGACGCTCGCGGCCTAAATCAGTCCCAGCACAAACTGTTCCATCACCGTCCGGTCGTCGGGACGAGTGTCTCTCAACGCCCGATCCGTTTCAAAGATCTTCTGAATCGCCTTCCGCATCTTTGCCGCCGGGAAGGCTGCAACCGTCTGTTGCACCTGCTCGGCGCGCGATCTCCACATCGGTGTCCCCAATTTAGTGAAGTGCGATTGAATCATCCCTGCATTGGTCAGGCCCGCTTCCTTGGCCACCAATGCCAGGCGGAACTGCGTCGCCAGGAACGTAAGGGCCAGCGGAAGATATTCACCCTCGCGGACCAGAATATCAAGCGCGTCCAGTGATCCGGCCCGATCTCCGCGGCCTATCGCCGCGACCAGCGCAAAAATCGTAGTCGCGCGGCCATTGGGCACCAAACTCACCACATCATTTGCACTAACCCGGCGGCCCGTACCGGCGTAGAGCGAAAGCTTTTCCATCTCAGTGGCGATACGCGAAGCGTCCGAGCCCAGAATCTCAATCAGCAGGTCGATTTCGTCTTCTCCGATCTGCAAACCCGTGCGCTTAGCCTGAGTCAGCGCCAACTTCTTGGCAGCCGCCGCAGTGAAGCGCTGGCACTCGATCTGCGCCGGAATAGCCGCGAAAAACTTCTGCACCCGCGCCAGCTTCGTTTTGTCATCACCCTCGAAATCATAGCGGGAGCACTCGAAAACCAGAACCGTGCCCGGAACGGGATTCTTTAAATACGCGCCCAACGAAGCCCCGTCGGACTTGCCGCCGCCATCTTCGGCATCATCGGAATCGCTCGCCGCGGATCTGGTCCGGGGTAGAACGCCTTCCGCGGAACTCACCCAGATCAAACGATTCGCCGCAAACAGCGAAAACGAACGGGCATCGTCCATCACCACGCTCAAATCCGTCTCGTCCAGATCGTACCGTGTGAAGCCATTCTCGCGGTCTTCCGGCGGCAGCGCCCGTTCGATCAAAGCTTTGCGGCACTGTTCGCGATACCAGGCCTCCTGCCCAAGGAGCAGGTAGGCGGGGGCCGGCGGCTGCTTCTGTATGGACCGCAGGAATTCGTCGGGTGTCATCGTCTAAAAAGCTTCCAGAATGGCACTCACTACAGACTTAGCCACTTCCCGGCTCAGGCGGTCCAGCGCAATATCGCTTTCTTCAAAATACTCCAACTGATCGACGCTGATCTCATACCGCTGCCGTACTTCCATCCTCGGTTGCGTATACAGTACTTTACCGCTGGTCCGCTCGGTCAGGTTGATCTGCAGGATGGCGCTCAACTGCACGGAATTGGCGCGCCCGGTTTTTTGATCGGACACCACCGGATACGAATAATAGCTGATCACCGCCGCCCGCAGCACCGCGTCCGCCTGATTGGGGTCGGTGACAATCCGGTAGCGGCTGCGGCTGATAAACTCACGCGTGAGGGTCGAGGCCAGGCGGTCAGAGAGCTTATAGCGATTCGTCAGGTTGCCCACTGCGGGAATCGCGATGGTCTTGATCGTTGCCGGCAGCAGGTCGGCATGGCCTGAAACGTGATAGCCGCATCCATTCACAACAACGGCGGCAAGCGCAAGCAGCATGTACTTCATAGCAACTGGCGGGCAACGTCGATTGCGCAGTCCACCCTGACGCGGAAA
This sequence comes from Bryobacteraceae bacterium, assembly GCA_025350445.1. Next base: position 4,520 of record JANXXV010000894.1, read on the forward strand.
TTGTCCGCAACCGCCCACATCCAGATCGCTTTGGGATGGTTGCGGTCCGTTTCTACCAGCCCAACGGTGACGCCGGACTGTCCCACCGCACCCACATTGGTCGGCGATTCCAGGTCCGCGCCGCGCACTTCGATTTGCGCCGAGGCAAGAGTTTCAGAGATAGCCACCGACCCCGGGTTGTTCTCAAACTCGGTCCAGAGAGAGAAGCTGTAACCGTGGAACACCGGCGCCTGCGACAGCCGCACCGAGGGCACCGGAGTGTCATGCGAAAAAGTAGCCAGATGGCGGTCGATGCGATGCTCGATATCTTCCAACTGTACCGGCGCATCCGAGCCATACCGCGGCAGCAGATTGAAGCTGAGCTGCGCGTCGAAGATCTCCTTAGGCAGCGTCTTGAAAGCAAGCAGGCCGGCAGTCTGTTTCTGCAATTCCGTAAGACCCGCGTATCCGCGCTCGCTGGCCGGCTCGAAAATCTGCACCACCGAATGAACAATGGAGTGATGCCGATGAATTCGCCGGAAAATCTGAACCAGCACCGTTGCCGCCGGATGCGCGATCACGTGGATGGCATCCGAGGGCGCCACGTAATCTTCCGCTTCCAGAATAGGAGCGCGTAACCGCGCCCTCGGTTGATCTTCCAGATACCCGGTCAGGTCGATGATAACCGGCTTCGACGGGGATTCCAGCACCAGATCCAAGGCCTTGCGGCTGGAGAGTGCGGATCCGGCCAGAAACAGCACCTGCGAACGCTCCAAGACATCGGTGTCCAACTCTGTAATCACTACCGGTTCGCCGTCCTGGATGCTCAATACCTTCGCGCCTTCTTCATCGGCGCCGATCAGCTTCACTCTTGCCGGGAACTTCGTCTCGGTCAGTTGGTCGCGGAGTTCCCGACCCAGCAGGGATTCGCCGCCAACGATACAAACATCGTGATTATGCATGAATTCAGGAAACCTTCGGTTCCGCCGGCCGCAGCGTGCGCCGCAGGATCCCGGCAATGCGTGTCACAATACCGCTGCCCACGTAAAGCACCGCGATCCCAAGCAGCGTCGCCTGCGAATACGCCCAGACCAAATAGATAAAACTGCTAAACAGGATGATGGTGAGCGGCGATCGCGGGCGCAGCAGATTTAAATCCTTGAAGCTGTAGTAGCGCCAGGTGCAAACCATCAGGAACGAGAGCAGCGAAAGCAGTCCCATCCAGGCCACGGACCATCCCCACCACTGCAGCGGAACGCTGTTGCACGCATAAGTAACGGCCACAACCATGCCCGCCGCCGCCGGAATCGGCAGGCCAACGAAATACTTGCGGTCCGGGCGGCCGGGATTCTTAGGGATCGGGTTGGTCTGAACGTTGAAGCGCGCCAGCCGCGCCACGCCGCACAGCAGGAACAGAAACGAGACGAAATAACCACCGCGGATCAAGTGCTCCCGAAGAAACGGCAGCGGACTGCTGACGAAGTAAAGTCCCCAGGTGAACGCCAGAATCGCCGGTGCCAGCCCGAACGTAATAGCGTCGGCCAGCGAATCCATTTCACGGCCGAAGTCGCTGACAGTGTTTGTCATGCGGGCGATGCGGCCGTCGAGTCCGTCCAGCACCACTGCGGCGCCGATCATCTGCGCCGCAACTTCAAAGTGAATATTCGCCCCCAACCCGCCGGTTTTTGCAGCAATCGCGCCTTCAAACGCTTTCAGAATAGCCATGAATCCCAGAAAGATATTACCGGCTGTGAACAGCGTGGGAAGGGCGTAGGCAGCGCGGTTCGGGCGCCGGTCCGGCGAACGCGGCGGCATCATGCTGAAATTGAGCTTAGGCATCG
>JANXXV010000897.1 GCA_025350445.1 Bryobacteraceae bacterium
CCGCCCTCCTGTTTAATGAGAAATGCGTTCATTCTGAGTGTCTCAGTTTTGGGGTTCACTCCATGCTGGCTGAAACGTTAGAGAGTCATGGGGAGGGTTCGCAGGCGGATGTCCACTGCGTTGTAGATGGCGTTGCCTATCGATGGGGCTAGGGCGACTATTGGGGTTTCGCCGGCGCCGGCGGAATCTATGTCTATGCGGTCTAGCAGAATTGTTTCTAGCTTGGGGAGATCGCCGAAGCGTGGGACGCGGTAGCGGGAGAGTCTTCCGTTTAGGATTTTGCCGTCTTCAAATTCGATGGACTCGAAGAGTGCGCCGCCGATTCCTTGCACTACCGCGCCTTCCACTTGGTTTTTCAGGTGCTCGGGATTTACGATTGCGCCGCATTCGAAGGCTGTTACTACGCGTTCCAGTTTGATGCGTTTGGTTGTGGGGTCAACGGAGACCTCGGCGCACGAGGCTACGTAACCGCCCTTTTCTAAGCCGCACGCGATGCCGAAGCCGTGGTTTGGCTTTGGTTTGGACTTACCCCAGCCAAATTGTTTGGCGGCGGCTTCCAGCACGCCTTTCATGCGCGGGTCTTTCAGGTTTTTGTAGCGGAATTCCAGCGGGTCGATCTGGGCGGCGCGGGCCATGTCGTCCATGTGCGATTCGCGGGCGAAGTGGTTGGCGGTTGCGGCCAGTCCGCGATACGAGCCTTGGCGCAGCGGCGATTTGGCTTCGTGGAATTGGATTTGTTTGTGCGCAACTTCGTAGGGCGTTCCAATGCCCGACGCGCCGGAGTTGTAGTTGTGAAATTCCCAGTTGGTGAGGATGCCGTCTTTGCCGGCGGTGGCGCGGATGTCGATTACTCCGGCGGGGCGGAAATAGGCCCAGGTGAATTCTTCTTCGCGCGTCCACACCAGTTTCACCGGTTTGCCAGCGGCCTTCGCTAGCCGGGCGGCTTCGATGGCGCATTCGCCGGTGTGCTTGCCGCCGTAGCCGGAACCGGTATCCGGCATGATGACGCGTATTTGAGATTCGGGAATCTGGAACGCCTGCGCCAGTTCGGTGCGCACTCCGAAGGGGCGCTGTGTTCCCGTCCAGACGGTGAGTCTGCCGTCTGCCCATTCGGCCACAGCCGCGCGTGGTTCCAGAGGTACGTGCGCGATGTAGGCGATGTTATAGGTGGCGTCCACGTTCGCAGGCGCTGGTCTTAGATAGGTGAAGAGATCTTTGCCGCCGGGCTGCGGTTCGGTCTTCCATTCCGTCCGAATGGCCGCCAGTGCGCGCGGGAGCGTGTGCGCGTCAGGACCGACAATGCCCACAAAGTTTCCGTCGCGAACTACCTGCACGCCGGGGAATTTTGCAACGCCTGTTGCGTCAATGGAGAGGAGATTGCCTTCGAAGGCGGACGGTCTGACGATGCGGCCGTACAGCATGCCGGGGCGCTTGATGTCGGAGGCGTAGCGGTGCTGTCCGGTGACCATGTCGCGGCCATTTACTTTGGCGACAGATTCGCCGCGCGGTTTGCTTACCGCACCGGAGCCTACTTCCTTGACGAGTTCCTTGCCTCTGGCGAGGTCGCCGAATGAGGCTGACTTGCCGGCGAGGTCCTGCACACGGCCGTTGTCGATTTTCAATGTTGCCCTGTCGGCATGCCACTGTTCGGCGGCCAGGTCGAGCAGCCATTCGCGCGCGGCGATGGCTACACGGCGCAATTGCGGAGCCATGGTAGGCGTAGTGCGGCTGCCGAAGGTACCCATGTCGAACGGAGTCAGGTCCGTGTCGCCCATCACCATTTCGATGGATGCCACCGGAGTGTGAAGTTCTTCCGCTACTGCTTGTGTGAGCGCCGTGCGGCTGTTTTGTCCTACTTCCACTTTGCCGGTGAAGAATTTGATATTGCCGCCGTCAGAGATGTGCATCCAGGCCGCGGCCTGTTTGGGAGGCGCTGTACCACCGCCACGTCCGCGTCCGCCACTGCCGGATTCCTGCGCGGCTGCATCGTTCGGCAGCATGAGTAGAACTATGATGCCGCCGCCGAGTATCTTGAAGAAGTCCCGGCGGTCTGGCGTGAAATGGTAGGCGGGGCCGCTGAAGAGTTCGTAGCGTTCGGGTTCAAGCATGAGTCACGCTCTTCATGGCGGCCGCGGCCAGGCGTACGGCGGCGATGATCTTTGGATAGGTGCCGCAGCGGCAGATGTTGCCCTGCATGGCGCGCGTGATCTCCGGGATTTTGGGATCCGCGGACTTGGCTAGCAGACCGGCGGCGCTCATGATCATTCCGGAGGTGCAGTAGCCGCACTGAAAGGCGTCGGCGTCGAGAAACGCCTGCTGCAACGGGTGGAGCGCTCCGTTTCTTGCGAGGCCTTCAATCGTCGTAATGGCCTTGGCCGCGGCTGCGC
>JANXXV010000899.1 GCA_025350445.1 Bryobacteraceae bacterium
CACACCGTTTAGCGACGAGCGGTGAGTGGTGCTCCAGCCGCATTTTGGACAGGTCGGTTTCATTGGCTTTTAATAGACAGTAGGTTTCGTAGGTGTTTTCTCTCTCGGGGTTTCCCGATATACTTGCCGGGATGAAGTTCGGTTGATTGTTAGGCTTAGGGCTATTCCTGTTGCCAGGACTTTTTGTGGTGGTAGTGGGGTCTCGCAATGTGTGGCGTAGGAGTAGGTAAGCACCGAAGCTGGTTCCTTCGTGCTCAATGACAACTGCGTATTGCGTCATGGTTTCAACCCCGGCTGATTCAGAAAACCTTGTGAGCCACCGATGGGTAGATCCAAAGACGGGTGGCCGGCGATGGTGACCTTTCCTGACTTAATCCGGTGAACGAACTGCCGTTGACTTCCCTCGGTGTTCCTTGAGTGCCAACCATCGGCCTAAATGCTCCGAATGATGTCGCAAACCTTTATTATGGGCAGATTATCCTCTCCACGAATGGGGAAAAGCAGTAACAGTTCAGGTACCCGCTCCCGAAGGCAGTTTCTTGGCGTGGAGGCCGTCCCGCGCGCCGCTAAGTTGTTGATTCCCGGTTCGGCCTTCACGAACCGCAGCCTCCTGCAGCCCGAAAACGGTCGAATTTAGGGGGTACCTGAACTGTTACGAAAAGCATCCACGCGCGGTTGCGGTCTTTCTTGATAACCTCAAGTTCACTTGGGTCGCGGCGAAGGGTTACCCGGTGGAGGCACGGACGGGCGATGAATGCCTGACGAGGCAGATTGGTTCGGGTCCGGCGGAGAATGGGGCTTCCGAGGCGGCGGCGCGGATGGTCCGCTTTCCTCTGCCTGGGAATGCCGCCGGGGCGGCGGAGGCGATGAACCCGGAGAGATGGATTGGTTGTTTCTTTGCGGTGGTGAGTTCGGTGCAGCCGATTCGGCGAGCGGTCCCGGTTTCTTCAGGTGGTGCGGGAGTTTCGCATCCCAATCTTGACCGTAGTATTGCTCATAAGGTGCACCGGTATTGCTGGTGACGACAGCACCGTCCTCGAAGCCTTTTTTGACAGCGCCGTATCCGGATTTCCGGCCCTCTTCGGCTAACTCGTGATTGGTTGCTTTTGGATTTAATTTGCGATGTTGATCCACCTCATGTTTATAACTATTGTTGTATTGGGATTCCAGCGGAAACACGGAGGTGATTTTCTCGCCATTGGCGATCAATTCATTCTTGGCTTGGATCGATTTAACCGTTCCAGCGGATTCTTCTTCGAGTTTCTTATCGACGTAGTTCTTGCGGGTTTCCGTTGTGACGTTGGCCCCGTGGCCTTGGCGATCCGTTTTTGCGTGATGGACCTCGTGAACCACGGTAAGACTGGCGAGTTCGATCGGTTGGCTGCGGTCGATCACGATCTTTTTTCCATCCCAATAGGATCCGCCGCCTGCCGCGAAGGCAACGGGGATTTTTTCCGTCTCCAAATACTTCACCGACTTGGCACCGGTGGGGCATTTGTTGAGGAGAGTCTTGATGTCCTCCAGGCGTTGGTCGTCTGCGGATTTCATGTAAGCTAATCTCAGGGTAGTGTCTGAGTAACGGGCAGGTTTTCCAGCACAACTCGCTCGCCCTTTACTTGCACGTGTCCGTCTGCGTTTATCAGCAAATCAAGTTCGAACAAGCGGATGTCTCTAACCGCGGTTGCCAGGACGGAGTGGCTGTTCGGACTTACTTCCTTAGGAGCAAGGGGCTGAACGAGAGAAAGCGCGCGATCCTTGCCCTGTTTCAGTGCGGCTTCACCGCCGGCGTTCTTCAGCCACGGAACGTCTTCCGATCGTTCGACGATGAGGAATCGCTGACCCGAAATGTTGTCAAAATAGAACCGGACGTAAGACGGAATTTGGCCGGCTTCGAGATGGAGAGACTCCGCGGCATTGACCTCATCAATGTTTTTCGGGTATGAGCGAAGGACCACAATGCGGGTTCCGTCGTCGGCGAAATGAAACTCCAAAGCGCGATGAGGAAGGGTAACCGAAGCCCGCAGAAGTTTGAATTTCCGGTAAAACGGCAACGCTTGCCATGAGAGGGTGGTGGGACTGTCCCGCATGGTATCCGCAGTGACAGGGTCGACGCGCGCGATACGGTCAATAACTTCCTTGTCGGCCATCGCAACTCTCCTCTCTTGCGCACTCACCGAACCCGTGATTCCGCAACTCAAAGCTAAAAGTACCGTCACGCATAGCCTGAACATAAGCGGTGCTAATTGTCCTACGGAATGATTTTATCCTAAGATCCGGCAGATGTAACCAGTGCAAATCGAATAACTGGTAAGCCTGCAAGCAGTTGTCACGGAATGCGTTATCGCCCCAATGGTGAAGTGCGAAGCAGTTGAAATACTGAGCTATTTAACCTAAAAACGGCAGTTCACCGGCCATAAACTGCGTAACCCGCTCATCGCCAAGCTATTGCGCTGAAGGGGGTTGTCACCCGGACGGTGGAGCGCGGAGCAGTTCAAACCGTCGCCGATTCAATTGCTTGCTGGGTCGGGCTATGACCGACTGCCGTTTTTAGGTTTTAGCGGCTTGGCACGATGCGCAGAACTTGAACTGCCGGATTTAGGTTTATCAGCAGATCTGATTTCGGGGCGCCACTCGGCGAATAAGGATCCAGCCAATGCAAGACGGTGTAGAGACAATTGCGGGGAAGGGTGTCGCCGCGGATTCAAGCCTGGTGGAGCAGTGGGCTTGGTGCTTGAGAAGGCATGGAAGCAGCGCGAATCTCATGGACGGGTTGGGTCTATACTGGCTCTAGTCGAGGTAGTTGTCCATGCGTAAACTGATTGCGATTTTCGGCTTGTTAGCGTTCACGGTCATCCCGTCGTTCGGCCAGAAGAAGCTTACTCCCGATGAGTTGGAAAAGGCGCTGGAGAAGCGAGACAGTGTGTTCTTCCTGGATGTTCGCGAGCCGGATGAAATTCAGAAACTGGGAACACTGAAAGGCTACGTGAATATCCCGCTGGGGCAGTTGGAGTCACGGCTGAAAGAGATTCCGAAGAACAAGCCAATCATCACCGCTTGCAACCATGGCGTGCGTGCGGGTCGTGCGGCGGCGATTCTGGAAAAGAATGGATTCCAGGTTCTGGGCGCTTGCGGATTGGAGGAGTGGAAAGAGAAGGGGAAGAAAGTTATTTATCCGGAGCCGGAAAAGAAGAAGAGCTGAGAAACGCGGCGGAAGCGCCTACCCAGCTCATGTTCCTGTTGTGATCGACGCCCATCTGGCTGCCGCGCCCGGTGCGGATTACCGTGTTGACTGCCTGGAGCGTGTCGAGCCAGATGTACATCACGCGGACCTCTACTTTGGCGAGTCCCTGCGGAGTGTCGATCACCGGGGCGAAATTGACCCGGTCCTGGACGATGTAGGCGTGGCCC
>JANXXV010000957.1 GCA_025350445.1 Bryobacteraceae bacterium
CCGATGTCGGCGGCTAGAAATTTCTGGCGCAGCACGGCCCGCGCAATCATCGTTTGCTTCTCGGGCACCACTTCGCGCTCGATACCCAGTTTGTCGGTGAAGATATCCGCCACGTCGTAGCGGGTCATGTGCAAGGCCGGGGCGACAATGTGATACGGCTTCACGCCGGCAAGCTGGATGATGTACTCTCCCAGGTCGGTTTCCACGGCTTCCAGATGATGGTGCTCCAGACGCTCGTTCAGGTCGATTTCCTCGGTGGTCATCGACTTGGACTTTACAATCAACTTCGCGCCGCGTCGTTTGGCCAAGTCCAGGATGAAGTCCGCCACATCTGTCCCGTCGTTGCAAAATACTACCTTTCCGCCGTGGGCGGCGACGTTCTTTTCTACCTGCTCCAGGTAGAAATCCAGATTGTCGATGGTGTGTTTCTTCAGTAGATTCGCGTGCGTGCGCAGATCCTCATAATCGGGCAACAGGTCGCCGGCAATGGCGTTCTTGCGGTGATCGATCAGGCGCCCAGTCCCAGCGTAAATGGCAAGCTGCAGGTTGGCGTCGGCGAGGGTGGTCGAGATCTTTTCAGGATGAGTGGCGGCCATGAATTTACCGGGATGCTAGAAGTTCAGCCAGATGCATGGTGCGGACGGGTAGCTTGGCCCGATGGAGAGCGCCTTGCAGTTGCATCAGGCAACTAGAGTCAATGGACACCACCACATCGGCGCCTGTCTTCTGAATCGACTCAATCTTCGTTCGTGCCATGCCACCGGAAACCTCGGCAAATTTCACTGAGAACGTCCCCCCGAAACCACAGCACTCTTCGGCAATTTCCATCTCCCGCAACTCCAATCCCTTCACTTTCGACAACAGCAGGCGCGGTCCCGACTTGATCTTCAATTCCCGCAAGGCGTGGCAGCTATCGTGATAGGTGGCGACGCAGCCGTAACTGGCGCCGACGTCTTCCACCTTGGCTACCTCTAGCAGAAACCGGGAAAACTCCCATACGCGCTTTTCCAGGCTGTGAACCTCTTCGAGGCGAGCCGGTTCCGTGGCGAACAGTTCCGAAAAGTGATGGGTGATCATCGACGTGCAGGAACCGGAGGGCACCACAATGTACTCGGCGTCGCGGAAAACATCCAGAAAGTGAAGGGCTACGCCGCGTGCTTCCTGGCGATAACCGCTGTTGAAAGCGGGTTGCCCGCAGCAGGTCTGCGCCGGGTTGAAGTCTACCGCCCAGCCAATGCGTTCCAACACCGCGGCCATGGAAACGCCGACATTTGGAAATAGCTGGTCCACGATGCAGGTAACAAACAGGGATGCTCGATTCGGCATGAATCTAGAATCTTACCAGTCACAGCGAGACAACGCGATACAATCGTATCAGTGCGACGAAGAAGTTTTCTGGCGCTATTCCTTTTCGGCGTTCCCGCGCTGGCGATTGAGCCGGAAGCCACTGCTGTGCGGGGCAAGTTGATAGCCGGGCCGGCGGTTCATACGGCCGACGGAAGGAGCATCGCGCTCACCGGCGACGATCCAACCATGGCGGTTCTGGGCGACTCGCGGCTGACGGGCGTCGATTTTGAAGCGCACGGCCACACCAACGCTCCAGGGCAGTTCGCTATCGACAAGATCCATACCCGTTCCCTATTCGCCTATCAGAATGGCAAGAAGCTGATGGTCACCTATTGGTGCGATGTCTGCTACATCCGGACATTTTCGCCGGGCGTGTGCTGGTGCTGTCAGGACTACACCAAACTTGACCTGATAGATGCTGATAAAGTCGTTAAGGAATGAAAGCCAGCCTTGTACTTCTCCTACTGCCACTCATGTCGCAAGCCGCGAACTACACTTCAGAGAAACTGACTGTTGACGGCATTGAGGTGATCCGCCTTGCCGATGCCGCCCATAAGACGGAGGTGATGATTGTGCCTTCGGTGGGAAACAACTCGTATGAGATGAAGGTGAACGGGAAGCGCGTCTTCTGGACTCCTTACAATTCCGTGGGCGAGTTCAAGGCGAAGCCCGTGAACCTGGGAAATCCGTTCCTGGCGCCTTGGGCGAACCGGCTGGAATCGGACTCGTTCTATGCGAACGGGAAGAAGTACATCTTGAATCCGGCGCTGAATAGCTTCCGGTACGACGGGAATCACAAACCGATTCACGGACTGGTGATGTATTCAGCCGAATGGAAAGTGGTGAGCGCAAAAGCAACGTCGAAGTTTGCGGAAGTCACCAGCAGGCTGGAATTCTGGCGGCATCCGGATTGGATGGCTCAGTTCCCATTTGCCCACAATATCGATATGACCTATCGGCTGCAAGACGGCGTTCTGGAAGTGGAGACGGTAATTGACAATCAATCCACCGAGGCGATGCCGGTGGGAATCGGCTATCATCCGTACTTTACATTGCATGACGCGCCCCGGGACGCGTGGAAAGTTCATATGCCTGCCAAAGAGCATCTGGTGTTGTCGAGCGTGCTGATCCCCACCGGCGAAACCAAGCCGATGCCGTTTAGCGACCCGCAATCGCTTAGCGGTATTCAGTTGGATGATGTGTTTGGCGGCCTGGTGCGTGGCGCCGATGGCCGGGCTGAGTTCTCCGTGCAGGGTGTGAAGGAAAAAATCTCGGTCTTCTACGGGCCGAAATTCCCCATCGCCGTGGTCTACGCACCGAAAGGCCGGGACTTCATCTGCTTTGAGCCGATGAGCGGACCTACGAACGTCTTCAACATGGACCACGCCGGGACCTACAAGGGTTTGCAGACGGTTGCGGCTGGTTCGAAGTGGCGCGAGAGCTACTGGATTCAGCCCAGCGGCTTTTGAACGCTACTCAGTGACATTGTTGGCTAGTTCGAGTTTTAGTTTCCTGGCGGGCTCGGCGAGGTTGCCGCCGCCATTCACCAGCATGTCCAACTGGCGTATGGCATTGATAGTATCTTTTTGCCTGAGGAGAGCTTTTGCGAGGTAAAAGTGTATCCGGTCCACGTAGGGCGAAGTTCCCAGGCGGTCCGCTACTTTCAGTTCCCGGATGCCTGCCCGCGTGTCTTCGGTAAGCAGGTAGGAGATTCCCAGAAAGAAGCGGATCTCCGGATTATCTGGCTGGTTGCCAGTGGCTTTCTGCAGCGCAAACGAGGCGCGTGAGTAGTCTTGCGCGCGATAATATTTCATGGCCTCTAAGAACAACGGTTCGTTGGCGCTGGCGGTTACGACCGGTGCTCCTTCCGGACAGGCAGGCGCGTCAAAGGAGGCAGGATCCGGGCGCGACGTCGCGGCTACGCTAGAGGGCTGCGTTGTAGCCGGAGTATCGGCGATGAGCCAGATAACAAAACCAGCTAAGGCTGCGGCGGCAAGCATCCCCGGGACCCACTTGGCGATTCGACCGTTCATATGATAAGAAGACTCAGTATAACGGACATTAGTTAATTATCCATGACTAAACCCGGGATTCTAAATTTAGTTGTGCGGAGGGGGATGCAGTGTCTCTTGTAGTGAACGGTGAAACCATCGACGAAGCATTGATTCGGGACGAAGTTAACCTGACGCGTCCGCGCTACGAAGAGATGGTGGACGGGCTGGATCCGGTGGCCAAGGAGATTCAATTATGGGACTGGTCGAAAGAAACCGTCCTTGAGCGCACTTTATTGCGTCAGGAAGCGTTGAAAGACCCGGAACCGATTCCGCCCGATGCCATCGAAGAAGCCTTGAGCGCGATGCCGCCAGGCAGCGGAGACGTAAGAGAACAGGTGGAAGGCCGCTTGCGGCTCGACCGCTTTCTGCAAAAGCTGACCGCCAAAGTGCAGCCGCCGAAATACAAGGATGTGGGCGATTATTATAAGAAATATAAAGAGCAATTTCTGCTGCCGGAAATGATAAGGGCCGCGCATATTGTCAAGAATGTGGATGACAAGACGGATGAGCAGACGGCCGTGGCCGCCATGCGGGAAGCGGAGGCCGAACTGAATGGCGGCGGGGCTTTTGAGGAGGTGGCGGAACGGTATTCCGACTGCGCGGGAAACGGTGGAGACCTGGGATACTTTCCCCGCGGCGAGATGGTGGATGAGTTCGATCGAGTAGTCTTTGCGCTGGCGCCGAATGAAAGAAGCGGCGTTTTCCGCACCGGCTTCGGGTTTCATATCGCGAAGTGTTATGACAAAAAACCCGCTGGTTACCGCAGTCTGGCAGAAGTCAAGCAGGATATAGAACGGCTGCTCCATCGCGAGAAGCAGGAACGGGCGCTGGAACAATATGTGGATGGCTTGAAGGCGAAGGCCGAAATCCGCAATGTGGCGAGAAAGGCATGAACAAACCACCCAACCCGTGTTGTGTCCCCAGCAAGCAACGGGCGGCGTTACTTGCGTATTCGTCGAAGGCATCCGCCGACAGGATTCGTGCCGCCAGCGGATCCACCGAGGGAATGATCAAGCTGGACGGCGGCCGGTTTCTGATGGGGACCGATAGTATCGACGGCTTTCCGGCCGACGGCGAGGGTCCGGTTCGAGAGGTGACACTCGACGGCTTCTACCTGGATGCCGCGCCGGTGACCAACGGGCAATTCGCGGAGTTTGTTCGAAAGACCGGATACGTTACGGAGTCCGATCGTTTTGGATGGTCGTTTGTGTTTCACAAGCACATTGCCGCAGGGGAAATTCCACGGCTGGTGGAAGACCGGGTAAGTGGGGTGGAATGGTGGTGTAAGGTCACGGGGGCGAACTGGGAGCGGCCGGAGGGACCGGGTTCCGGGATTGGATCCCGGTCGAATTATCCCGTGGTTCACGTTAGCTGGAATGACGCGCTGGCTTATGGTGAATGGGCCGGCAAGCGATTGCCTACCGAAGCGGAGTGGGAGTACGCGGCGCGGGGCGGGCTGGAGCAGCGGATTTTTCCCTGGGGCGATGAATTAACTCCGGAGGGACGGCATCTGTGCAACATCTGGCAGGGCGAATTTCCGAATCACGATACGGCGGAGGATGGATACTCGGCGCCGTGTCCGGTGGATGGGTTCCCGGCGAATGGATATGGGTTTCGGACTATCACGGGAAATACCTGGGAGTGGTGTGCGGATTGGTTTCACCCTTCGTTCCATGTTACGGCTACTCGAAAGAATCCTGTGGGGCCGCCGGACGGGGCCAACAAGGTGATGAAGGGCGGGTCGTATTTGTGCCATGCGTCTTATTGCAACCGGTATCGGGTGGCTGCGCGGACGTCTAATACCGCGGATAGCGCTACTACTAATATTGGATTTCGATGCGCTCGGGATGTTGGGTGAGAGTGGAGGCTGGCGCGGCTCGGCGGGCGTTGGCCGGCGCCGCCCCCTGCATGGGCTGTTCCGATCGCAAGTGCCGGCCAGGGGACCGGCTGCGGGGCGGGGCCCCGCCGTCCTAGTGCATAGCATTTCAGGGACACTGGACTTGCGCAGTAGCGGCGCCGTATTGAAACGGAGTTCAGGTTACGGGCTTTGCTTTTTTTGCAACCTCCACGATACGGTCCAGTTTCTCGCCGACTTCAGGATCGATCCGCTGACGCGGAACCAGATGGGCCAAAACGTGGTAGTCAGTCTTCTGCATTAAGTTGCGGAGTCCGAGCTTGCTGAAATAAGTTTGAAAGACGGGATCAAGAAAATCGTCACTGGCCTTCACATCCGGGCCGAACGGATCAGGCCGGCCCAATGTTTTTAGTGCCCCGGCCACCTCGTCCATCGCCTGCTGCATCGCGACTCTCTGGCGTTCCCGTGGTGCGGGTTCGAATAGCGGCCCGGGTTCACCCTCAGCTTTTTGAGCATAGGCCATCAGCGTTTGCGGGAAGCACAAATAGTTTTCAATCTCCCTCCAGCGCCATTTCAACGCACAAAGCGGTCCTTTCTCGTCGAGTTCTTGTGAAATCGAATCGAACACCGCGACACCAACCAAGTCGGGCTTGGCTTCGCGCAAACTGAAGAAGTGATCGTTAGCTTTCGACGGCACATTCGCCACGTAATGGACAAAGGGCTTTTCAAGAATCTTCTTCGCAGGGTGATCCAGCAAATCCGCGAAGGCCTGGAGAATTGCCAGATCCGTCGAACCTTCCAGATAGAGGACCCACCCCGTCTGCTCTGCTTGGTAATATTGATCAAAACCAATTGATCGTAGCGATTTGAGGACTTGGCTGCGGCGATCGTCGATGCGATGAGGTTTCCCTACAAAGGCCACTACAATATCACGGTCGGCGGCTTCGTTCAAAAGCACTTCAGAGTGACTCGCTGCTATCACCTGACAACCCTGCATCTCCGCCGTTTGAGTCAAGATCTGATAAATCTGCCGCTGCCGCAGGATCTCGAGGTGGGCGTCTGGTTCGTCCAATAACAAGACTGACCCCGGGTGAGTATAGAGATGCGCGAGGAGCAGTAGC
>JANXXV010000958.1 GCA_025350445.1 Bryobacteraceae bacterium
CTAGTCAAAATCGTCCGTGACGCGACGAACGAAGTGTTTTCGACCATGCTCGGCAGCGAGCTTGGACAATGCGATGCCTACGTCGATACCGCTTCCCCCCCGGCCGGAGACGGCATTCATTCTTTTGTCGGGCTGGCCGGAAGCTGGGTGGGAACGGGTAGCATTTCCTGCACCTCAGCGTTTGCCTGCAAGATATCCTCTCAGTTCCTGATGGCGGAATACACTTTCGTCAACGAAGACGTACTGGACGCAATCGCCGAAATTACCAACATGATCATCGGTAATGTGAAGACATTTCTGGAAGTGGATCTGGGGCCAATGGGATTGAGCATTCCAACCGTCATTTTTGGCCGGAACTTCGCATCGAGAACCGTGGGCACTTTCGAGTGGACCGTCGTGCCCTTCGAGTTGGAAGGGGAGCGGATCCATATTCAAATCTGTCTGGCTCCACTCAAGGACTCCGTGAGGCCAAGGCCACACGTAAACGTCCACGAGCCGGTTTTGAACTAGCTCAAACAATAATAGCGAGACAGCAAAGGAGAAAGTTCATGAAAGCATCTGCCGGAAGTGTACTGGAAGATACCCGCAAAGGGGAAACGGGAGTTCGGGCCGGAAAGTATCTGACTTTTCTGCTGGCTCGGGAGGAATATGCCATTCAGGTGTTGAAGGTGCGCGAAATAATGGGCATCCAGCACATCACCACCGTTCCGCAAACGCCGCCCGACGTGAAGGGTGTGATCAACCTGCGCGGCAAAGTAATTCCGGTTACCGATTTACGGCTGAAGTTCGGCCTGTCGGAAACCGAGTACACGCAGCGCACCTGCATTATCGTGGTGCAATTGCAGGGGGAGTCGGCGAGCCAGGTAGGCATTATCGTCGACGAAGTCTGTGAGGTTCTGAATCTGATCGAAGCCGACATTCAGGATACTCCCGATTTTGGCCGCGGCGTGAGCACTCCATATTTACTGGGAATGGCGAAGGTCAAAGGCAAGGTCAAGATCCTGCTCGACATCGACCATATTGTCTCCGCGCAAGAACTCCACGGCATCGAAGCGATACTCAATCATCAGGGAGCGTAGGCGAAATCAACATGCCGGAAACCGTGAATCCTCAGGCTGTTCGGGCCGCCATCGAACAGCGGGTAGAAGCTCTCGCTATGCAACTTCTTATGGATGGCGAACAGACAGCAGACGGCCGGCAGTGGTCCGAAGCTTTGATCGGGTTGTCGGAGGCGGCGGAGGCGCACGGTCAGCGCGACATTGCCTCCCTTGCACGGGAGGTGGCTGGCGATGTTGCCGGCGCCCCGGAACAGGCGAGACAGTGTTTCGAAGCTGGAATTCTGCGGTTGCAGGAGACTCTTTTGCTGGCGGGAAAAGCCCCGAATCCGGATGCCGGACGGCCGCAAAAGCTCTCGCTCGATCGGGAATTGATCGGTGACTTCGTGATGGAGTCCAGAGAGCATCTCAACTCGATTGAAGGCTTGTTGCTCGCCCTCGAGCAGGACGCCCGCGACATGGAGGCGATTCACTCCATCTTTCGAAGCTTTCACACGATCAAGGGATTGGCCGGTTTCCTGGAGCTGGAATACGTGCAGCAGGTGGCGCACGAAGTGGAGACGTTGCTCGACCACGCCCGTGAGTCTCGTCTGGTAATTACTCCGCACGTGATCGATGTTGTTCTTGAGAGCACGGACTATCTGAACCGGTGGATCAAGTTTCTGGACGAATCTCCCTTTGCCGAAGTTCCCGAAAACATTAGCCGTAACAAAGAACTGCTGCGCCGGGTTCTGGAAGCGGGCAAAGGCGGCGAGGCGCCGCAACCGGAGACGCCGCCGCTGTTGCTGGAACGGGATCTGGAACTGGAAATGGAAGTGGAAATGGGCTTGGAAGTGGACGCGGAAGAGATCGATACTCCACCGGCCCGTGCGGTGGCCCCGGTCGAATCCGCAACTGGACCCCGCGCCGAACCACCCGCCGGATCGAGGCGGTCCACGGTCATCCGGTCGGTAAAGGTCGATACGGAGAAACTGGACTATCTGGTCGATATGGTCGGCGAAATGGTGATCGCCCAATCGGTGGTCCGTCATGATCCGGATCTTGTCAACAGCCAGAAGACTCAACTGGTGCGGAATCTTGCCCAACTGGCGCGAATTACCGAGGAGGTGCAGCGCACCGCGATGTCGATGCGGATGGTTCCCATTGGTCCGCTGTTTCAGAAAATGGCGCGGCTGGTGCGGGACCTAACCCGTAAGTTTGGCAAGCAGGCGCAACTGGAAACCTTCGGCGAGGAAGTGCAGCTCGACCGGACGATAGTCGAGGAATTGGCCGATCCGCTGATGCACATGATCCGCAATTCGGTGGACCATGGCATCGAGAGTCCGGAAGCCCGGCAAGCGGCGGGGAAGAACCCAATGGCCCGAATTGAACTGCGCGCTTTTCATTTGGCCGGGCAAATCGTCATTCAAATTTCAGACGATGGACAAGGTTTGAACCGAACCAAGATTGTCGCCAAAGCGGTGAAGAATGGTCTTATCGCCGCCAATGTCAATTTGCCGGATGCCGAGTGTTTCAACCTGATTTTCGCACCGGGTTTCTCGACTGCGGAAATATTGAGCGATGTCTCCGGCCGCGGCGTCGGCATGGACGTAGTGAAGAAGCAGATTCAAAAGCTGCGCGGAAGCGTGGACATCCAGTCTACGGCCGGGCGGGGCACCGTATTCTCGCTCAAGCTTCCATTGACCATGGCGATCATCGATGGTTTGGTGGTTGGCGTGGGAAAAGAGCGGTACATCATCCCGATATTCGCCGTGCGGGAAATGCTGCGGCCAACTCCTGAAATGGTGTCGACGGTGGAAGGGCGGGCGGAGGTTTTGATGGTGCGGAACAATCTGCTGCCGGTAGTTCGGCTATACCAGCGCTTCGGTGTCAAGCCGCGCTCGACCAAGCCCGAGGATACGGTTTTCGTGGTGACCGAGCACGATGGCAAACCGTTTTGTTTAATGGTCGATGAACTGTTAGGTAAGCAGGAAGTGGTTATCAAGAGTCTGGGGAAGATGTTCCAGGGCGTATCCGGTGTGGCGGGAGGAGCAATCCTTGGTGATGGCCGGATTGGGTTGATTCTCGATATGCAAAGCATGTTCAGGAATTAAGGGAATGCAAAAGGAGACCGCAATGGTCGCAGAAATTCCTGAACTGAAGCCGCGGGATTTTGAACTGATCCGGGATTTAGCGTATCAGAAGTTCGGGCTCGATCTGCGCCACGGCAAAGAGCGTCTTGTCTCTTCACGGCTTGGAAAGCACATTCGAGCTGGCGGATTCGCTTCTTTTGACGAGTATTTCCGCCACGTTTCGAACGACAGCAGCGGCGAAGCGCTGATTGCGATGATCGATTCGCTGACCACAAACCACACCAGCTTTCTGCGCGAGCAGCAGCACTTCCAGTTTCTAACGGAAACTGTGCTGCCGGCCTATCTGGACCGGCCGAGGATGGATATTTGGTGTGCGGCGAGTTCGACCGGCGAAGAGCCGTATTCTATTTTGTTGAGTCTGCACAACGAACTGGGAGCGCGCCGGACGCCGGACCTGAGAATTCAGGCGAGCGACATTTCCACCCGGGTGCTGACGGCGGCGCGGAAAGGGATCTACAGCGCCGAGCGCGTGGCCGCGCTGCCTCCCGATTGGCTGAGACGATTCTTCTTGCGTGGAGAGGGGAAATCGCAAGGTTTCTACCGGGTGAAGCCGGACCTGGCATCCAAGATCGAATTTCGACGGGTGAACCTGATGGATCCGTTTCCGGATTCGGCGGCATACCAGGTTATCTTTTGCCGCAACGTCATGATCTATTTCGATCAGAAGACCCAGGAAGATGTAGTGAACAGGCTTGCCGGCTGTTTGGAACCGGGGGGATATCTTTTTGTGGGTCATGCCGAGAGTCTGACCGCGATCCGGCATAATCTTCAGTACGTCAAACCAGCCGTGTACCAGAAACCGGTTAGCGGGACGCCAAACAAACGGAGAGCCATATGAGCGTCACTCAAGTAATAGGGATCGCCGATTGTGCCGTGAGCAACGACCCGGATGCAGTGCTGGTCACCTACGCCCTGGGTTCTTGTATCGCGGTGACCGTTCATGATCATGTTTCCCGCGTCGGCGGGATGCTTCATCTGATGCTGCCGGAATCGAACCTCGATACCGCGAGAGCGCAAAGCAATCCCTACATGTTCGCCAATACCGGAATTCCGCTGCTGTTCAATCGCGCCTTTCAACAGGGTGCCGAGAAGAAGCGTCTGATTGTCCGGTTGGTGGGCGGAGCGCAGGTGATCGACGACGGCGGCCTCTTTAATATTGGCAAGCGTAATCAGTTAAGCGCCCGGAAGATTCTGTGGAAGGCCGGAATTCTGATCCACGGAGAAGAGACGGGAGGTACGGTATCGCGCACCATAAAGCTGGAAGTGGGGACCGGAAAGCTTTGGGTGCGGGAAGGCGCTCAAGCGGGCCACGAATTGGTGTCCGCGGCGCCAGCCGCAAGAGGAGTTGCCTAATGTCTTTGCGCATTATGATTGTCGACGATTCGCCCGCGATGCGGTCGTTCATCGGACGGATTATTCAACTTTCGGGTCTTGACGTAGCGTCCTGTGTCCATGCCTCGAACGGATTGGAAGCGCTGAATTTGTTGCGCAAACAGATGGTTGACATTGTGCTGAGCGATATCAATATGCCGGTTATGGATGGTGAAAAGCTACTGCAGGAATTGGCGAAGGACGCCGAACTGATGAAAGTGCCGGTTGTGGTGGTGTCCACGGACTCGACCGATTTAAGAAGGAAAAGGATGCTGGAACTGGGAGCGAAGGGTTACGTGAGAAAGCCGTTTGCACCGGAAACTCTGCGGAATGAACTGGAGCTGGCGCTAGGAGGAACCCATGTCTAATGATGCGCGCGGTGCGGAACTGGAGGCAATGCTCGAAGCAGCCACCAGCGATACCCTGGAGACGATGTGCTTCTTTGGGGTGATGGGGCCACTGGAGGAAATGCCTGCCGGCGGGGAATGGATCTCGGCTCGATTGACTTTCCAGGGTGACGCGAATGGCGTTTTTCATTCCATGCTGGATCTGCCCGCGGCGATGGCCATTGCGGCAAATTTTCTGGGAGAAGAGGCTGAGGATGTATCGCGCTCGCGCATGGAGGCGGTGGTTTGCGAACTGGCGAATATGATCTGTGGCTCGGTGTTGAGCAACTACAGGAAAGACGGGCATTTCGAGTTGTCGAGCCCGGAGATCACCGGCGCGGAAGACGAACAACCGGATCAGGCAGTGCGGCGCGTGTTCGAGCTCGAATCGGGTAGCATCGCGCTTGCCCTGGATCTCCGCCCGCAGCCATGAGCCGAAAAATCCGCGTGCTGATTGTCGACGACTCCGCGATTGTCCGGAAGATTCTCTCCGAGGCGCTTTCTTCGGAGGAAGACATCGAAGTTGTCGGCACCGCTCCAGATCCTTATGTAGCACGGGACAAAATTCTAGCGCTGAGTCCGGACGTGGTGACGCTGGACATTGAGATGCCGCGGATGGATGGGCTCAGTTTTCTGAAAAAGCTGATGCGCTATCGTCCGACGCCGGTCATCATGATCAGTTCGCTGGCGCACTCGTCGTGTTCCGTAGTGCTGGATGCGATGTCTCACGGCGCCGTTGAAGTACTGGCGAAGCCCGGCGGCCCCTACTCGGTGGGAGAGCTGCGCTTGGTTCTTGCCAACAAGGTCCGGGCGGCGGCAAAATCTAAAGTGTCCGCGCCCGCGCCGTTACCAGCCGCGAATGGGATCGCGGCAAAACCGCTATCAGCCTTGCGTAAGTCATCTGCCGCGCTGATCGCCATTGGCGCTTCGACGGGCGGCACCGAGGCGATTCGCGTGGTGCTGGAACAGTTGCCGGAGGATAGTCCGCCGATTTTGATCGTCCAGCACATCCCGGCCGTTTTCTCGCGTGCCTTTGCCGGCCGGCTCGACAAGCTTTGCAAGGTGCGGGTGAAGGAAGCCGAAGACGGTGACGCGGTCTTGCCTGGCCAAGCCCTGATTGCGCCCGGCGACTTTCACATGATGTTGCGCCGCAGCGGATCTGCGTTGCGGGTGGACGTGAAAACGGGTCCCAGAATCTGCTACCAGCGACCGTCCGTAGACGTAATGTTTCAATCCGTCGCGGACACGATTGGAGGCGGCGCGCTGGGCGTAATTTTGACGGGGATGGGTTCAGACGGCGCCAACGGGCTGCTAAAGATGAAACTTAAGGGCGCTCGGACGATTGCCCAGGATGAAGCCACTTGCGTGGTCTACGGTATGCCGCGAGAAGCCGTGCAAGTGGGGGCGGTGGATCAGAGCCTGCCGCTTTCAAGGATTGCCGCGGCAATCTGCTCGGTGGTAGAGGTGCACGCCTAGCCTTTGATTTCGGCGAACGCCGCTGCAATTTCGCTCTGCGCCGCCAGGGACGGCGGCATCAGCGGCAGACGTGGCACGCCGCCGTAATAGCCGTTCAGATCCATGGCGTACTTAAGTCCGGGGACGCCGTACCTGGTTGTCACCAATTGAGCGGCGCGGGCAATGCGGCCCTGCCAATCTTTTCCCGCCTCCAATTCGCGCGTACGGTGCGCTTCCCAAATAGTGATCGTCGCGTAAGGCGCGGCGTTGGCGAACGCCAGCACTGCACCCACCGCGCCAGCCTGCAGAGATGGCCAAAGCGTTGGCGCCGATCCGACCAAAACCTGGAAACCGGGCTTCACTTCGCGGATCATCTGCATCACTTTCTCCAGGCTGCCCGAACTCTCTTTGATGGCGATGATGTTTGGATGCTCAGACAGTGCGGCAACGGCTTCAGGTGAGATATCGATGCCCGTCGCCTGCGGCCAGTTGTAGATCATCAGCGGGATTTTTGTCCGGTCGGCCACCGACCGGAAATAGAGCAACTGCGCCTCGTCACGGTTCAGCAGATTCTTGTAGTAGTGCGGTGTTCGCACCATGGCCGCCACGTAGCCGATGCCGGCCGCTCGATTGGTGAGCGCAACGGTTTCGAGCACGCTCTCCACGCCGGTTCCCGCGATCAGCAGTTTCCCGGGAGCTGCGCTTTCCGACACCCATTCCCACATCAGGATCTTTTCCTCTGCAGTAAGCATCACGCTTTCACCGGTGGAGCCGCAGAC
>JANXXV010001007.1 GCA_025350445.1 Bryobacteraceae bacterium
CCTGAACGCCACCACCGCGAAAATCCTCAAGCTCGAACTAAAAAAGGTCCGCTACCTGCGCAGCCTAAGCTTCATCCAGGGGACCTTCGTCAACCTGTTGCGCACCTCTATCCTCTTTCTGATGCTGTACCTCATCTTCACCCAGCGCATCACCGTGGGCCAGTTCTTCTCTCTCTTCATCTACTCGTTCTTCATCTTCGGGCCGCTGCAGGAACTAGGCAACGTAGTGAATACCTACCGCGAAACGGAAGTGTCACTGCAGAACTTCGAAACGATTCTAGCCATGCCCCCGGAGCCTCGTCCAGAACACCCCGTGCCCATCACCGAACTCGAAACACTGCGATTCGAAGACGTAGGGTTCCAACACCAATCGGCCAATAAACCCGCTCTCAAAGGGATCTCATTCTCTGTCTCGCGCGGGGAGACGATTGCCTTCGTAGGCCCTTCGGGATCCGGAAAAACAACACTCGTGAAGCTGCTGGTCGGACTCTACCGGCCGCGCGAAGGACACATTCTCTACAACGGAACGCGCGAAGACGAAATCGAAATCGAAGGCTTCCGCGAACGCATCGGCTTCGTCACCCAGGACGCACAGTTGTTCAGCGGCTCCATCCGCGAGAACCTGTTATTCGTGCGTCCAGGCGCAACGGACCAGCAGTGTTTGGATGTCCTGCGACAAGCAGCCGTCGAGACCTTACTAGCGCGAGCCGACCGTGGTCTCGATACCGTCATCGGTGAAGGCGGCGTGAAAGTATCCGGCGGTGAAAAGCAGCGTCTCGCCATCGCGCGTGCCCTGCTGCGAAGGCCGCAGTTGCTAGTCTTTGATGAGGCAACATCGTCGCTCGATTCGCTCACCGAAGAGGACATCAGCCAGACCATCCGCGAAGTAGCAATTACCAGGGAAGCAATCACCATCCTCATCGCGCACCGCCTCTCCACCGTGCTTCACGCCGACCGCATATACGTTCTCGAACGTGGAAAAATCGTCGAGTTCGGCCGCCACGAAGCACTGCTCGAACGCAAGGGCCTCTACTATGCCATGTGGCGGCAGCAGGTAGGCGAGGGCCGCGCCGCGCTTACTACTTAACCGATTAACCGAAAAGTTGACTGCATAGGAGCGTGTGTGATCATGAACCTTCTAAAGCAGGACGTGCCGTTAGAGGATGTGCAGTATCTCGCCGGGCACTCAAACCCAAAGACCACGCAGATTTACGACCGCAGACGGCGGCGCGTCACGCGCAACATCGTGGAGAGGATTTCGATTTAGGAAAGTAGGCATGTATACATGTCTGCTTTCATGATGACAGGGTTAACCTCTGCTTCAGACAACCCGGCTTAAGCATAAGGCCCCAAGAATCGCGTCCCGTTGAAATGAATGAGGTGCGAGGGCGCGTCCGCGCACCATACTTCAGTTTCCCAGGCGATCTCGCCGAGATAGCGGCTCATCGCGGCGCGCGACGGAAACGCCGTGACGTAGACCAGGCCCGCCTCTGAGGTGGCGAACAGGCGAGCAAGTTCTTCGTGTCGCTTCCCGTCCACAGGGCCATGGCTGGTCACGGACTCCACGAGCAACAACCAGTTTCGTTCAGGGTAATAGAGCACGACGTCCGGCATTTTGCCGTGGCCGTCAACGACGACGCCGAGCTTCGCCAGCAAATCTTTATCGAAGTAGCCCCACTTCTCGCCGCTGTCGCCAGCATAAATAAGGACGCCGTCCGGCACGTAGCGCGGCGCGAATTCTTCGATGATCGCCTTTATCAGCTCGCTATGATCTCCGGGGCTGATGCGGATCGTATCGCCCGTGGCGAGCTTCACGGGAAGCTTCTTCATCTCCCGCTCTCTGGCGTAGCGCGCCGTCAGGGTCTGGCGGGTTTTGAGGTATTTTTCGAGGTTCTTGTTCTAGGCGGCCGTGCCGAAGCTGCGGAGCAGCGTAAGCGTGTCCGGCTCAATCTGGTAGACAGCTTTCGGACTGTTCACAGGCCGCGCAGGATTGTCCGGGTTATAGAGGGCGATGCCAGCAGCGACCATTTGATGAATGGTCTGCCTACGAAACGTCTCGCGCGAGTTCGGCGCATAAAGCTTGCCGTAATGATCGCGCGCGAATTCCATCATGGGCGTGATGCCGACGAGCGGGTTTTCCGCTGTCGCCCATGACCCCTTCTTCGTCAAATTGAGCAGCGCCAGCAAGCACAAAGCGGATCGGTCATTGCGCTGGGCCCGCGGCATCCCAAGTTCGCCGAGGATCTGAAGAGCGTGGGCGATTCTATTTTCTTCTGCCAGTCACCGCCTCAACCTGTTGATCGATCATCTCCTGCGTCAGGCGGATGTGTTTTTTTCCCCACTGCCCAAGTTTTTCCAGCTCCCTGATCTCCGGGTAGCGCAGAATCCGAAGGTCTGTAGCGTTGACTTGCGTATGGCCGCTGAAGCGGCGGAAGTAGTCGTCCACGGCCGTTGAATTCAAGAACACGCTAAGGCCATGCGCAACGTCAGGGGAGATGCCTTTTTTCGCAGAGTGAAAAACATTGAGGTGATTTTCAAAGCCGATGGCGTCGCCTTCAAAAACGCCGCGGTCAACGACGTGCGCCACGATGCGTCGTCGTTCTTCCTTGGAGGAAAACCGGCGGACGACCGTATAAGAGCCATTCGGATAAAGCCATTTTTTTGTTTCCGCGTTGTTGACGATCGCGTTCGGTTTTTTCGATTGCCGGGGCCATTCCAGCGATCCTTTGGTGAAATGCGCCGGATAGAGAAGCGGCGCGGCGCCGCTCTCAGGCTGTGCGCGCAAGAATTCCTTCAGCCGGAAATCCACGACTGGACCCGTCGAAACTTCGAGGCCGATTTCTTCAAGTGATCGGGACGCCGGCGGTACGCCGCTGATCCCGCCATGCGCGGGGTCCATCGGTACATGAATGAATTTCTGTTCGTCGTCACCGTGGACAATATCAGCGAACGGGTAGCAGTTCGTTTCAAGATCGGAAAAGCTGGGATCGCTTGAAGTCGTGATCGTGACCGCGCCCTGTTTTTTTCCGCGGGCAAGTTTGAGAATGACGTTTTCCTGGAGAACGTCATCGTCGGTAAAAGCGCTCGTCCGGCTATGAAAGAGGTGAATATGTTCGAGCGAGGCGCGCCCGAGCATCCATTCGCGAAACGGCTTGTAATAGAGGCCGTTGCAGAAGCTGCGCGGGATGATGGCTACGATTTCCCCGCCCTCCGCCATCAATTCGATCACAAGGCCCAGGAACGCCGTGTAGAGATTGACGGTTTCAAGCCCGACCGCACGAAGCAAAGCCCGATGCTGTGAATCGCTGCCGATCTTTTTGTAAGGCGGGTTCAGGATCGCGTGGGTGAAGCGCTCTTTCTTGCCAAGTTTGATCCGGTAAACCGCGTCCTGAATGAAATCGCGCTCAATGATCGTCCCTTCAAAGCTGCAGTTTCCATAGCGATCTAATGTGTTTCGAAGGTAAGAGACCATCGTCGGGTCGATTTCGTAGGCGGACACGTTCACGTCCGCCGTTCCCCACCGGCTGATAAAAGCGTCGGTTAGGGAGCCTACGCCGGCGCCTGCATCCAGTAGCCGCACGGAGCCTTCTCGATCTGAAAACAAGGAGGCCATGAACCGGGCGATGCTGTCCGGCGTCATGAACTGCCCGAGTTCCAGTTTCCGGGCTGAGTTCAGGCGGCCATTGGCTTCGCGTCGAACATGATCGACGACCGACAAAGCCGCCTTTGTTGCTGCGGCGCTCATGAGGACTTCCTGAGCAGAGGCCACTTGTCCGCTATGTATTGTTCCGCCGCATCCCGGACGACCCACGCCAGGGACACTTTTTTCGCTAACGCTATATCCTCCAGCGTCCGGTAAATGTCCGGCGGAAAGCTTATCGACGCACGCACAGAGGCTGCCATCTCGTCCGCCATCTGTTTGTCCTTCCGTCGGTTGCTGGTTTTCATCGAATAGCTTAAGGTTCACCACATTACACCATATCGGTGAAGTTGCAAGTTTGATGGATCTAAATTCACCCTCTTTGCCTCTCCCTTGAAGGGACAGCGGCCCATCCGGTTCGCGCGGCATAAAAAGCCTGGCGCGGGCCGGAGCCTTGGCCAGAATGAGAACGGCGTTCTAAAACAACCCGCCAAGTGCGCCGTCGGCGACGATGATCTTGCGCTTCTTGCGGAGCGTGGCCACCTTGGGATCGAAGTTGGCCGGAATGTCGCGATATGCGGATTCCATGTATTCGCTGAGCGCCTGACGTTCGTGGGCGAGGGCCGCGCCGCGCTCACTACTTAACCGAAAAGTTCACCGCATACGAACGTGTGGTGAGCCCAGAGCCGTCGGTCACAATCGCCTCCAGCACAAACGATCCAGAGTCCAACGGATTCGTCTCAAGCGCGAAAATGGGCCGTTGCAGACAACCGGAAGTTTGCGGTGAATCTTTGCACAAGCTGACAACGGATGAGGACTTCCATCTGTTCTGCCCTCCGGAAGTCCGCACCGAGACGGAGATCGAATATTGTTTGGCCTCGAAATCAATCGGAACACCCGTCGACGCCCGCCGCTCCGGAGTGATCATGACGTAGGCCTGCGCGCCCGGCGTCGTGGAGTGAAACAGATAGCCAAGCGGATCGGAAGTCTGTTGATATTCGCCCAAACCAGACCGGTCCACAAAATCGATCAATACATTGTTCCCGATACCAGGGATACTGCGATACAGCCAATTTTCAAAGGGGAACGTAGCAGGAATTCCACCCCCTTGTTCAGCTGTCCGGTCGTACTTCTGCGGGGAAGGATGGGATTCTATTTCATCGGCCGGACCATAGGTAATGTAGATCCTGCCACGGTCGCTCTTCCAACCGGGAAGCGTGCCGGCGCCGAACCGCTCGTTGGCATAGGCGATACGCCGGTAGTGTGATTCCTTAGCTTCGTTCTCGGGCGTGGCCGGAGTCGGATCGCGACGGCTCCAGAATTGGACGATGAACTGTTCGCGCTCGGCGTCCGTCCGCAAACGCTCGAATGCGGATCTCTCCCCGGCCTTGATGAGGTACACCACGTCCTCATGCAACCACCTGTCAAAAGCCGGATTTGCCGCGGGAGTCGGCGTCGCCTGCCACGCCGCAAGCATCACCGCGCCGATCACGGTAAGTAGCGCCGCGGAAAACACCGGCGCCAGATGATTGCTATGACCCGGCTGACCCAGCAGCCGCCGAATTCGATTCATAAGATGACCTCCCGTGGCCGCCATTGCGGCGTTTTGCAGAGTCCAACGGTTCTCTTCCAGCGCAGCCAGCGCCATGGCATATTCATGGGCATTGCCATGAATGGCAACCACCATATCGTCACAGCAATTCTCCCGTTCAGCGCGAATCACGTTCGAGATCCACCACATCGCCGGGTGATAGAACAGCAGTCCCTCGACGGAGGTCTGCAACAAATTCATTAGGTAGTCATAGCGCCGGATGTGCGCCAGTTCGTGCAAAAGAATGGATTCCACCTGCTACACGGACAGGTTCGCAAGCATCCCAATGGGCATCAGGATCAACGGGCGTACATGACCAATCACCACCGGCACGTCGGCCAGGCAAGATTCCAGCAGCCGTACCGGACGGGAGATCGCCACTCTACCCCGGAGCGCGTCAAGCCGCTGTTGCCAGATATCCGTGGGGCAGCACACGCCGCGGCGGCGAATCCTTTGCGCGAACAGGCAACTCGCCAGAGTGCGCAGGTGAAAAATCAGAACGCCGCCCGCCCAGAATGGCGCAAGCCAAGGCGGAAACTCCGCAAGACCCGCCTTAGCCGCGCCATCGGCCGCACCCCAGCGCTCAGGCAAATTCAGACCTAAGCCCGCATCGCGTACCGTACCTGACGCTACGTGCTGAGCCGCCCCACCCGGCAGCAGAACTGAGAAGGTGCCCGAAGCCGCCACAAGCAGGCTGGCCATCGCCACGCACGCGGCAGCATAACGGATTCGCGGCGAACGCACCGTGGCAAGCAGCGCCGCCAAACCCGCCGCAATCAGCGCGCCCTCCCACAAAGAGTGGGCCAGCGTCCAGCCAAGAGCATAAGCGGTGTCGGATCGAACCCAACCGGATAACATCTTCATCGCGCCCCCTTCTCATATTCATCCAGCAGTTTGTGCAACTCGGCCAGCTCTTTCTTCGACGCCTTCCGCGCGGACAGCGCACCCACCATCAGGCTCTTAGCCGATCCATCAAACGCCCGCTGCAGCAGGTCCCCCGCCAATTGCCGCTGCGTCCATTCCCGCGGCATCGCCGCTTCATAGACGTGCGCGCGCTGCTCCGCATCCCGCCGCACCAGCCCTTTCTCCGCCATAATCTGCAGAAACTTCAACACCGTGCTGTATTGCGCGGGCTTGCGCTCACAAATCTTCTCGTGTATCACGCGCACAGTGCTAGCACCCAAACTCCAAAGCACAGTCAGTATTTCAAGTTCGGCATCCGTCGGCCTGGGCAGCTTTTCGTTCATGTACGAACATCTTACTACGAAGATATTACTAGGTCAAGAAGAATGTACATCTGCGGGAGTTGCGATGGAGTAATGAGGGAAACTCCAAATGATCCTCCGGCTCTTTCTAACGCTCGCCTTTCTAACCCTGCAAGCCGCGTGGTCTCAAGGCGCCGTAACCACTTATGCCGGGAACGGCAACCCGGCATTTTCCGGTGACGGCGGTCCGGCCGCGCAGGCTTCCATCAACCGCGTGGTGGCGCTTGCCACGGACGCCTCCGGGAACCTCTACGCGGCCGAGGAACTCAGCAATCGCGTCCGCAAGATCGACGTCAACGGAGTGATCGACACCCTTGCCGGAAACGGTTCCCCCGGCTTTTCCGGCGATGGCGGTCCTGCGGCACAAGCCCAACTGAGCGTTCCGTTGGGGGTCTGTGTAGATCCCGCCCAAAACGTCTATATCAACGACACTGGGAACAAGCGCATACGCAAGGTCACCCCAAGCGGAACCATCACCACGATAGCGGGCACGGGCGCGGCGGTTCATGGCGGCGATGGCGGACCTGCGTTATCGGCAAGCTTCGTGAATCCCATCCGCTGCGTGGTGGACCGCAATAGTAACCTTTATATCGCCGATCAAGGCGCTCATCGGGTCCGCAGGATCGACCCCGCCGGCAATATCACAACCTACGCAGGCACTGGAGCGCCGGGGTTCTCCGGCGATGGCGGACCGGCCGCTGCGGCAGCGCTCAACAATCCCACTGCACTGGCGACCGATGCCGCCGGGAATCTTTACATCACCGATCAAGTCAACCATAGAATCCGCCGTGTCGATACCGGAGGCGCCATTCAGACTGTGGCCTTCAACGGCTCATCCAGTTACGGCGGTGACGGCGGTCCGGCATTGTCGGCCAGTGCCTCTTTTCCCGGCTCGGTGGCGGTGGATGGGGCGGGCAGTCTCCTGATCGTCGACACGTTGGCGAACCGCGTGCGCAAGGTAACCGGCGGAACAATTTCGACGGTAGCTGGAAACGGAGCCGCTGGTTTCAGCGGCGACAACGGACCGGCCTTGCAAGCGATGTTCAGCGGGCCTTTCGCGATCGCATTGGATTCGCGGGGAAATACCTTCGTCGGCGATATCGCCAACAATCGCATCCGCAAGATCACCGGCATAGCGGCGGGCTCCAGCCCGGTCGTCACCTCCGCCGGAGTTACCAACGGCGCCAGCTTCCAGACCGGCATCGCGCCCGGCGGCATCGTCACCATATTCGGCACCGGTTTGGGAGCGGCGGCTGGTCAAGTCATCGTTCCGTCCGCTGCGGCTTGGCCGCTACAACTGTCCGGAATTAGCGTAACCATGGACGGCGTGAGCGTGCCAATCTATCGCATCCTGAATCTCAACGGCCAGGAACAGTTGAGCATACAAGTTCCATTTAGCATCGCCGGAAAAACGTCCACAGCGGTGGTAGTCACCACGCCCCAAGGCAGCAGCAACGCGGTCGCGGTGCCGGTGCTAGCCGCGCAACCGGGCATTTTTATCCTCGACTCCGCCAACGCAGGCGCAGTTCACGCTGATGGAAGCATAGTCACCAGCGCCAGACCCGCAGCCGCCGGCGAAACCGTGGTGATCTATCTCACCGGCCTCGGAACCGTGAGCAATTCTCCGGCAGCGGGACAACCCGCGTCTCTCAGCGTGCTCTCACAAACCACCGTCGCGCCCCAGGTGGCCATCGGCGGCCTCAGCGCAAGTGTGGCCTTCTCGGGATTAACGCCGGGCTTCATCGGCTTGTACCAGATCAATGCCGTGGTGCCCAACGGAGTGCCTGCGGGCAACGCCGATTTGGTCATCCAGGCAAACGGAGTAAACAGCAATAAGGCCGCGGTGCCGGTGCGCTAGTCCCGTAGGGGTTAAGATAAGCCAAACTGCGTACATCGTAGTACCGCTCCCTAACGGTCGCGGCTCGGTTAACTGATTGATCCTACTGAGCCGCTCGCCGTTAGGAGGCGCTAGATGATCAACCGAGTCCGAAACATTTTCAATAACAAACGTTGTTATCTTAGCGCCAATGGTGCGCTAGTCCCGCCACTTGTTCGATGATCAAACCATTCCGGCCGTCTTCTCTAAAAAATGCGGTCACCGTGGAACCAACAATATTTCTCCCGCCCAATCAACAGATTACGAAATCCCCGCAACCCCGCCCGCCACCCATCTCCTAAGATCGACTCACCAGGCGGAGCTCCGCCCGAACGAAATGAAGACCGCGCCACAACCCGCGCCCCCAATCGCCGGCCTGACCATGCCAGCCTGTCCCCAAGCCGGAACTAGCGCAAATTTCGCACAAACAAACCCATCATCCATCCTGCTGCAGCCAAACCACTTCTTATCCCATTCATCCAATTTATCCCGGCCAAATGTTTTTTCGCAAAACAAACCCAAACTGTCCCGGCTTTCCCATCCCGCCTCCGTCCAGCCAACAGGAATTTGTACCAACGAACCCACCGCGGCTACCCCACTCCCTGCGTCACGGGCATATTATAGAGACATGCCCCGGCTCCTCTTTGCCGCTATTCTGATACCCGCGCTCCCACTGCTGGCTCAACAGCCTCCGGACTTTACCCGCGAAGTAGAACCGCTCTTCGCCAAGCGCTGCCAGGCCTGTCATGGCTCCGCCCAGCAGCTCAGCGGCCTCCGTCTCGATCAGTCCGAAGCCGCGCTCAAAGGCGGAAACTCCGGCCCTGTCATCATTCCCGGCAACAGCGCGGACAGCAAGCTGATCGCCCGCGTCACCAGCACGAAAAAGGGCTTCTCCATGCCCCCTGTAGGCGCACCGCTAACCGAATCCGAAGTCACAACTCTCCGCACCTGGATCGACGCAGGCGCCAAATGGCCCGCGCAGCAAACGAAAGCCGCCCCAAAGAACACGCACTGGGCCTATCAATCCATCCGCCGCCCGGCCTCTCCAGACATCCGCAAGCGTACCTGGCCCCGCAATCCAATTGACGCCTTCGTCCTCGCGCGCCTCGAATCGGATAATATTGAACCCTCACCCGAAGCCTCGCGAACCACGCAAATCCGCCGCCTCAGTCTGGATCTAACAGGCCTCCTCCCCACCGCCGCCGAAGTGGAAGACTACCTCGCCGACAACCGGCCCGATGCCTATGAACGCCTGGTAGACCGCCTGCTGGCGTCCCCGCACTACGGCGAAAAATGGGCCCGCCCCTGGCTCGACCTGGCCCGCTACGCCGATAGCGACGGATACGAAAAGGACCTGGCTCGTCCCCACGCCTGGCGCTACCGCAATTGGGTAATCGACTCGCTCAACAGCGACATGCCCTACGACGAATTCGTCACCGAACAAGTAGCGGGCGACCTGCTGCCCAACGCCACAACCGGGCAGCGGGTAGCCACCGGGTTCCACCGCAACGCCCTAACCAATCGCGAAGGCGGCGTAGATCGCGCCGAAGCCCGTTTCGAACAAACCATCAACCGCACCAACACCCTCGGCACCGTGTTTCTAGGCCTGACCGTAGGCTGCGCCCAGTGCCACAATCACAAGTTCGATGCCATCAGCCAGAAGGAGTACTACCAGTTCTTCGCCTTCGAGAACAACGTGGAAGAGCGCGACATTGATGCCCCGCTCCCCGGCGAAGTAGGCCCCTATCTCCGCGCCCGCCCCGTCTACGACCGTGAACGCAAAGAGATCCTCGAACAATACGGCATAGCGCCGCTGCAAGCCGAGTGGGAATCGCACATGCGCGAGGCAATCCTCAAACCCGGCGCCAATCTCGAATGGGACTTCGCCGTAACCGCCTACGTCGCCATGGAAGACAACGCGCGGAAGCTGATGCTGATGGATGCAGAGAAGCGCACCACCCGTCAAAAGGAACAACTCACCAATTACTTCGTCCGCAACATCGGGCCCGACTACGGCAAAATGCAATCCCATGCCACCTGCCTGAAAGAAGCACGTGAAAAACTGGTTGCCCTGGAAGCCGGCTTCATCCGCCTTACACAAGCGCAAACCGTAATCGAAGACCCAACGCCCACCAAGACGCACATCGCGCTGGGTGGCGATCACCGCGCCCCCGGAATCGAAGTGGAGCCGGGCACGCTGGCCGTCCTCCCTCCCCTGAAATCCAGCGGCACGCCCACCCGGCTAGACCTCGCCCGATGGATGACGGCGCGTGAAAATCCGCTCACCGCGCGCGTGGAAGTAAATCGCATCTGGCAGGAGCTATTCGGCAAGGGCATCGTCCGCACGTCGGAAGATTTCGGTACGCAAGGCGACCGGCCCTCGCACCCCGAACTCCTCGACTGGCTGGCAGCCGAGCTGCAACAAAACGGCTGGAGCCTGAAGCAGCTAACCAAGACCATCGTGACGTCCGCCACCTACCGCCAAACATCCAAGGTTCGCAAAGACCTGGAAACCCGCGATCCCGACAACACGCTGCTAGCCCGTCAATCGCGTCTCCGCCTCAGCGCGGAACTGGTTCGCGATGCAGCGCTGGAAGCTGGAGGCCTGCTCGACACGGAAGTAGGCGGCAAGAGCGTCAAGCCGCCGCTGCCCCCCGGAGTTGCCGAACTAGGTTACGCCAACAGCGTCAAGTGGAAGGAAAGCACCGGCCCGGACCGCTACCGCCGCGGCCTCTACATCCACTTCCAACGCACCACGCCCTATCCGCAGTTGATGAACTTCGACGCGCCCGATTCAAACGTAGCCTGCACCCGCCGCACGCGTTCGAACACGCCGCTGCAAGCGCTGAATCTGCTCAACGACCCGGTCTTTCTCGAAGCCGCGCAAGGCCTCGCAATGCGCAGCCTCACCGAGGTGTCCGGCAACTTCACAGACCGTCTGCAATACACATTTGAAACCTGCCTCGCCCGCAAGCCAAGCCAGCAGGAGAAGGAACGGCTCAGCAAATACTTCGATCAGCAGCTCGGCATTTTGAAGAAAGATCCCAAGGCGATCCCCTCGCTCTTCCCGGTAGCACCCGATGGCGCCAACCCCGCTGAAGCCGCCGCGTGGGTCGGGGTCAGCCGTGTGCTTCTCAACTTAGACGAGTTCATTACAAGGGAATAATATGACCTTCGAACAATTCCGCATGATTCAAAGCCGCCGCAATTTCCTGCGTAACTGCGCCGGCGGCTTAGGCACCATGGCCCTGGCTGAACTGCTGCCGGGCGCTACGGACACCAATCCTATGGCGCCCAAGAAGCCGCAGTTTCCCGGCAAGGCCAAGAACGTCATCTTCATGTTCCAGGAAGGTGGCCCAAGCCAAATGGACCTCTTCGATCCCAAACCGGAATTGCAGAAATGGCATGGCAAATCTCTTCCGCCGTCCATGACCAAAGACCTGAAACTAGCCTTCATCAAGCCCACAGCGGCGGTCTTGGGCAGTCCGCGCGTCTTCAAGCCGTACGGAAAATGCGGCACCACATTCTCAGACTACCTGCCCTATACCGCCGAGCGCGCCGACGATATCTGCCTCATCCGTTCCATGTTCACCGACGCCTTCAATCATCACCCGGGCCAGTTGCTTCTCATGACCGGCTCGGTCCAATTCGGCCGTCCCACCTTCGGCGCATGGGCGACTTATGGCCTCGGCAGTGAGTCCAAGAACCTGCCCGGATTCGCCGTCCTCAGTTCCGGCGTTGGCACCAGCGGAGGCGCGTCGAATTTCTCCAGCGGCTTCCTTCCATCCACCTATCAAGGTGTCCAATTCCGCAGCGGCGGCGAGCCCATTCTCTACCTCAACAACCCGGATGGAGTGACTCCGGAAACTCAGCGGGCGGGCCTGGATGCACTCAAGGATTTGAACGAAGAACACCTGGCCGATTCCGGTGACATGGAGATCGCCTCGCGCATCGCGTCCTACGAATTAGCCTTCCGTATGCAAACCGCCGGCCCCGAGCTGACCGATTTCTCGAAGGAGTCAAAGGCCACGCTGGACATGTACGGGATGAACAATGAAGTCACCCGCCCGTACGCCACCAACTGCCTGCTAGCCCGGCGCATGGTAGAACGCGGCGTCCGCTTTGTGCAGTTGATGCACGCCAGTTGGGATCAACACACCAACCTCAACAAAGGTCTCAAGAAGAACACCGACGCCACCGATCAGCCCGCAGCCGCTTTGTTGAAGGACCTGAAACAGCGCGGCCTGCTCGACAGCACGCTGGTAATCTGGGGCGGGGAATTCGGCCGCACGCCGATGGTCGAAATCCGCAACACATCGGATCCGGACAACGCCGGCCGCGATCATCACCCCATCGCCTATAGCATGTGGATGGCAGGCGGCGGCATCAAAGGCGGGCAGGTAGTGGGCGCAACGGACGACCTGGGCTTCCACATCACTGAAGACAAAGTCCACGTGCACGATCTGCAAGCCACTGCCATGCAGTGCCTGGGCTTCGATCACACCAAACTGACCTACCGCCACATGGGGCGCGATTTCCGGCTAACCGATGTTGCCGGCAACGTGGTAAAGAAGATGCTGGTCTGATCGCCGCATCGGCTGCGCTACTCCGTAAGTGAGCGATCGCCAGGCCCATTCCGCCGGGCCAAACTGGAAGCGCCGCAGCCACCAGACGCTGAACCAGATCTGCAGCGCGAAGAAGATGAACGTGGGCGCCAAACCCAACAAAGGTCCGACGCTGCCAAATGTGTGCGTCAGCCGGAAGAACCAGACGAAGAACAGCGACTGCGTCAGGTAGTTAGTCAGTGCCATCCGGCCCACGGCTCCGAACGGCGCCAGCCGGTTCCGCCACTGCGGACTCTGCGCCAGCTTCAGCACGCCGCCCGCATAGAAGGCGGCCTGGGCCAACGGGGCGATCGCGAACGAAAACGCGACGGCGGCGAAGGAGAATGAGCCAAATCGGATCGATGTCCCGTGATAGCGGACGTGGATTATGAGCATGACAATATCACCCAAAAGGCCGATCACCAGGCCCCACGCCATCACCCGTTTCACCACTGGCATGTAGCGGTCCGGATTCTTCAAAAGCCCGGACCGCCACACCCAAAGTCCGGCCAGAAAGCGCGGCAGAATCAACAGCGGAATCTCCAGTGGCAGCGCCTTGTTGGCTCCCACCCAATCGTGGAAGCGCCGCGCGGCCATCGCCCAATAACTGCCGTCCCGAAAGATCTGGATGGAAGATTGAATCTCCCGCGCAGCCTTCGCGGCATCCTCCGGTCCGCCCGGCATCTTAATGCCATGGTGCGCCGCAACGGTCGCCGCGGCCACTATTACCAACGGCAGTGCCGCCAAGGAAACCGCCCAGATGGCAACCGTCTTCTGCGCCCGCTTCCGGAACAGAAACAAGACGAAGCCGGTCAACGCGTAGAGGACCAGAATATCCCCCACCCAGATCAGCCAGCCGTGAATCAGCCCAATGGCCAACAGTATTCCCAGCCGCCGCGGATAGAAGGAAACGGATCGCCCGCGATCCTCAGCCCGAGACATCTGCACCGCAAATCCCAACCCGAACAGAAACGAAAATAGCGTCATCGCCTTGGCGCTAATTACCGCATCGATAAAGCCCTGCGCTATCTGATCGCCCACACTCGGGAACAGCTTCGCAATGTTCCCGTAGACCTCGAACGGCGCATTGAACGCCCGCATGTTCGCCGCCAGAATCCCGAACAAGGCCAGACCGCGCAGGATGTCGATGACCCCAATCCGCTCACCGGCCGCAATCGGCGTCATCCCACGGCGGGCGACATCTCCGGCAGCCGCTTCCGTATCGACTGGAACCGACCGTATGTCACGGATCTCCATAGCCACTCCATTGGACCAAATTCATAGTGCCGCAACCACCACACGCTCACCGGGACTTGCACCGCAAACAGCACCACCGTCGGAATCAAACACAATGCCGGACCCACCGTCCCGTATAACTTCGTCCAGTGGAAGAACCAGGTGCAGAGCAGCGATTGCAGCAGGTAGTTCGTCAGCGCCGTCCTGCCAACGGCTCCAAACGGAGCCAGCCGCCGTCTCCAGTCCGCGTTCTGTACCAGCAGCAAAACAGCACAAGCATAGAAACAGGCAAGCGCCGGCAGCGAGACGCCATGCGCCACCTGGTTCAACCATCGCCCCAACGTCGGAACGCCTCTCGGCGGCGGCGCCACCCACTGGAAATAGGCCATCGCCGTATTGCAGACCAGTCCGATAATCAGCGCCCGCACGCAAAGCTTCCGGATCAACGGCAGGTAGGCCTCCACGTTCTTCAACAGGCCCGCGCGCCACACCCATAGCCCGGCCAGAAACCGCGGCAGCACGAAGGTCAACATCCACCAGGCAGGCCAGTTCGTATCGAACCAGTCCACCACCCGATACCGCGCCATGCCCACGAAGCTGCCGTCCCGATACACCGAAATCGCATGTACGATCTCCGGCGAAAGCCCGGCACTTCGCGGTGGCGGTGGTGCTGAAGG
>JANXXV010001023.1 GCA_025350445.1 Bryobacteraceae bacterium
CCTACTCGCGCATGTTCGCCCCGGGGCTTGGCATCGCCGAAGATCCGGCCACAGGCAGCGCTACCGGCCCGCTAGCGGCCTATATGCAACGTCACGCGCTGACATCGAGCACCCGCTTCGTCAGCGAGCAAGGCACTAAAATGGGACGCCGCAGTTTCCTCCACATCCAAATACACGCCAACGGCCAAATCGATGTCGGCGGCTACGTCACCCCGCTGGTTGAAGCCAACATGACACTGTAACCCGGACTGGTCCGGATTGAAGATCGCATACCCTTCTCGATTCTTGGCCGGCCGAGCGCCAAACAATTCGTCAGTCGACATAAGGCCCCGAGCGCATTCTTGTGGTGCGCCGCCCCGGCTTTCTCCCCGTCTGCGGCCTTTTCTCAATTTCAGATAGCCGGGCGCTCCGCCAAAAAAAATGACAGCGTTCCAGAACGTGATATATGATCAAGCGGTATTTGGGGGATTGATTCATGCATTCCAGACTCTCGCGGCGAAAAATGATTCAGGGTGTCGCTGCCGTCGCTGCTTCGCGTCTATGCTCTCTATCTCCCGCGCTCGCGGCGCTTCCCTCTGAAGGGCGCGATACGCCCAAACTCTGCATGAACTTTGCCCTTGCCGATTTAAACGATGCAGGCATGCGCCGGATCAAGCAACTGGGCGTCGACAATGTTCTGCTGGCCAACTCTCCTCCGATCCCCTGGGATGAGGCCACCATTCGCTCCATCATGGACAAGCTGAAGTCCGGCGGCTTGACCCTGGGCAACATGATGATCCCCTGGATGAGTCCGGCCGGTACCGCGAACGCGTCATTCTCAGATGCCATCTACGGCAGGCCAGGCCGCGACGAGCAGATCGACAAAGTGCACCAATCCATTCGTGCCGCCGGACGCGCCGGACTCCCGGTCGTCGAATACAATTTCTACGCGCACCGCATCACCGAAGGCTACCGCGAGGAACCCGGACGCGGTGGCGCCGGCATGAGCACCTTCGATTATGACCGCGTCAAGGACCTGCCGCCCCTGGCTTCAGAGGGAGCTCACAGCCTGGAAGAGATGTGGTCGAACCTCACCTACTTTGTGAAAGCGGTGATCCCGGTCGCCGCGGAATCGAATGTACGGATGGCGCTGCATCCAAATGACCCGCCACCACCCATCAGCCGCGGATCCGGGCAGCCGATGGGCAGTTTCGCCGGCTGGAAGCGCTTGATCGAACTGGTTCCCGGCAAAGCGAATGGCATCACCTTCGATTGTGGGGTTACCAGAGAACTGGGCGAGGACCCCGTGGAAGTGTGCCGCTACCTTGGATCGCTTGACCGGATTAATCATGTGCATTTCCGCAACGTGCGCACCCTGACGCCGAGGATGAAGTACACCGAGGTGTTCCCGGACGAAGGCGAGGTCGACATGCTGGCGGTGATGAAGGAACTGGTGCGCCAGAAGTATCAGTTGCTGATTTACCCGGAGCATCCGCGTATTCTGGATGCCGATCGTGAGCAGCCCAAGAACGGTTCCTATGCGGGCTGGGTCTATAACGTAGCGTACGCCAGGGCGATGCTGCAGGCTGCCTTGGGACAACGATAGTCTGTCTTGATAACAAGGGTGGAGGATACCCATGAGAACTCGAATTCTGTGGCATCGAACGATTCCAGTATTGCTTTGTCTAGCCTCGGCTGTGGCCGCGTTTTCGCAGACGGCAGCCCAGGTTTCCGGAACCGTTACCGACGAG
The DNA here is from genome assembly GCA_025350445.1 of Bryobacteraceae bacterium. Next base: position 1,731 of record JANXXV010001023.1, read on the forward strand.
AGCGGCAGCGTTGTTCCGAACGTCACGCTGACCATAACAAGCATCGAGACCGCGCTTCAGCGGGAAGCTGTAACCAATGAAGCGGGGCTTTACCAGTTGCCGGCGCTGCCACCCGGCTCTTATAAGCTCACCGCGAAGAAGACCGGATTCCGCCAGGTGGCGCGCGAAGGCTTGCGCCTGGAAGTGAACCAGAGCGCCCGCGTGGACTTCACCATGCAACTCGGAGCCGTGACCGAAATTATCGAAGTCACCGCATCGGCCCCGCTGCTTGAAAGCACCAATTCCTCGGTCGGCCAGGTCATCGAAACCAAGGCGGTTAGCGATCTTCCGCTGAACGGCCGCAATTTCGTGCAACTGGCGATTCTCGCCAATGGCGCCATCGGTGTCGGATACGGCCCGCAAGGCACAATCGGCAGCGGCACCCGTGCCGACGACACGCGCGGCGGCGGGGAGTTGATGGTGAACGGTAACCGCGAAATGTCCAACAATTTCCTGCTGGACGGAGTGGACAACAACTTTCGCCGAAACGCTCTCATCACCGTCCGCCCCACCGTGGAATCCATCCAGGAATTCAAGATGCAAACCAACCTGTTTGGAGCCGAGCAAGGCCGCAACTCGGGAGCAACCGTCAACGTAGTCACCAAGAGCGGCAGCAATACTTTCCACGGCAGTCTGTTTGAGTTCCTCCGTAACGACGCCCTGGACGCGCGAAACTTCTTCAACGCCGCCAGCAACAGCGCCAAGCCTCCCTATCGCCAGAATCAGTTCGGCGGGAGCCTCGGCGGCCCCGTCATCCGCAATAAGTTATTCTTCTTCGGCGATTATGAGGGCCTTCGAAAAGCCCAGGGCACCAATACCACTGTCAACACGGTGCCTACCGCTGCAATGCGGACAGGTGATTTCAGAGAGACGCGAACCATCTATGATCCGGCTACCGTAGTCGCCGCGCCCGGGACTGCCAGCGGCTATTCCCGCCAGCCTTTCCCCGGCAATATCATCCCGCCCAACCGTATGGATTCGGTAATGTCCCGGCTCATCCAGGCATACCCGTTGCCCGTACTGCCTGGCCTGGCGAACAATCAGTTCACCAACCCCGTGCTCGTGCAGAACTACAACTATGTAAACGGGCGGTTCGATTGGACCGTGTCGCCCAAGGATACGGTGTTCGGCCGGTATACAGGGCAAAGGGCCGCTGTCGCCACCCCCACCGCATTTGGCTACCGCAACGTCCCTGGCATGTCTGTTCCACTGAACCTGCACAACGGCGTTGGCAGCATCACTCCCGGTGACGCTAAATTCAATAACACGAACGCCATACTGTCGTGGGCCCACATTTTCACCCCCACGTTCCTGGCGGACATTCGAATTGGCTATTCGCGGTTCGATATGGGGAACCTCTATCCGCAGGCCGAAGCGTTGAAAGACGGTCCGGGACTTGGCCAACTACTTGGAGTGCCGAACTCCAATCAGACCCCCAAAAGTCATGGCGTCCCCATCTTCTCTATCGCGTCTTATAGCGGTATTGGCGGTCCTTCCTCCATTCCAACAATTCGCTACGAGAACACGTTTAATGAGACGGCGAACTTCACCAATATCCGGGGCAACCACACCATCCGCTTCGGTACAAATATTGTGCGGCGGCAGATCGTCGATTTTCAGGCCAACCAGGGCAACGGTTCCTTCTCGTTCACCAGAACGTTCACCGGAGACCCGAATAGTGCCGGAAATACGGGCGATGCCATGGCCACTTTCCTCTTGGGCGCATACTCATCACTCAGTCAGGATCACCAACTGGTTTGGGCAGGGTACAGGGTTCTGGAAGTCGGCTCCTTCCTTGCGGATGACTGGCGCGTGAATAATAAATTAACCCTCAACATCGGCTTGCGGTATGAACATCTTCCGCCTCCGGTTGAGGTTTCAAACCGCATGATGAATTTTGATATCTACACCGGCAAAGTGAAGATCGCAGGTTTCAATTCCGGCCGGCACGTTGGCATCGAATCACCGCGTAAGCTCTTTGCTCCACGCTTTGGATTTGCCTACCAGCCTATGCGTGACACCGTCATTCGGGGCGGTTTCGGCATATACTACAACGCCTCAGGGAGCGGCGGCGGTTTGTACCGCATGCATCGCTACCTTCCTTTTGCCGCTTCCAATTCGGCCAGCGTGAACGAGTTTGCCGCCGCTTACCCGCGCGTTCAGGACGGCTTGCCGCCTATTCCGTCCACCGACTTCGCCACTGTCTCTAACAATCCGATCGGCAATTTCCTCAGCATCCCTTCCAATTACCGGCCGGCGCACGCCCTTCAATTCAACTTGGGCGTCGAGCGGCAATTGCCCTGGAGCACCGTCTTGAAAGGGTTTTATATCGGAAATCTGGGGCGGCACCTTGACAACAATATCAATTACAACCAGCCCATCCCCGGGCCCGGCGCGCAACCGCCGCGCAGACCGCTCTTTGCCATCGCGCCTTTGGTTGTGGGCGCTACTCTGGCGGCAACGGACGGCAATTCCAGCTACCACGCTCTCCAGTTAACGGCGGAAAAGCGATTCTCAAACGGCGTTGGCTTCCTCACCGGATACACTTATTCCCATTCCATTGATAACGTCGCCCTCCAGCAGGGCGGTAATGGCGAAGGACCCATTCCTCAGGATCCCCGCTACAAGGCCCTGGACCGCGGAAACAGTTCCTTCGACATCCGGCACCGCCTCACGCAATCGGCCCTCTACAATCTGCCCTTCGGAAACGCTCAAAGATTTAGTTCATCGCAACGCTGGGTCAACAACGTGTTCGGCAACTGGCAGTTAAACCTGATTCTCATCTATCAGACGGGGCTGCCTTTTACGCCGGCGCTTGCGAGTCCGGTGTCCAATACCGGAACCGGCAGCCGCCCCAGTATAGCCGGCGATTCCAGCGTGTCCAATCCCACACTTTCCCGCTGGTTCAACACCGCCCTCGACACTCCTGGCGCACCTTGGCTGACACCGGCTTTGTACACTTTCGGCAACGCAGGACGCGGAATTCTACGCGGCCCCGGACGCACCAACGTCGACTTTTCCGTATTCAAGGAATTTGCCGTCACCGAGCGTTTTCGCGTGCAATTCCGCTCTGAATTGTTCAACGTCTTCAATCATCCGCAATTCGATCTGCCAAACGCCTCCATCGGCACGGCGGTCGCGGGAACCATCTCCGGCACAGTGGGGACTTCCCGTGATGTTCAGTTCGGTCTTCGGGTTGTGTTCTAACCAAAGGAGGCTATCAATGAAGAGTCAAAACAGGCGCGAACTTCTGAAACTGCCGCTGGTCATGAGCGCCGCGGCCTTCGCCTCGCAAACCAGCGCCGAAGCCGCCCAAAAAGAAGGAAAGCGGATCGGCGAGTTCGATCCCGCCAATATCAAAATCTCGCATCGCGTCGGCATTCGCGTGCCGGACGAAGACTTGCTCTTCCTCAAACAGATCGGGCTGCGATTCTTCCGGGCCGAGATCCCTCTGGATGCTTCCCTGGACGAAATCGCCCGCCAGCGGGATCGCTTCGCCAGCTATGGAATCGCCATGCATCACTGCGCGCACTACGCGCACCAATCGCCCGATATCCTGCTGGGCATTCCCGGAGCCAAGCGCGATAAAGATATCAAAACCTGCCTCACGGTGCTGAGGCATCTCGGCAAACTCGGCGTTTCCGTAGCCGTATTGGACTGGCTGCCCGCCAACACGTTCACCACCGCGATGGTGGATAGGCACGGCTACAAGACACGCGAATTCAACCTTGCCGATTTCCGCGCGAAAGTGGAAAAGCAGAAATTCGACCGCGCGTACTCCGAAGAAGAGATCTGGAACGCGTTCGCCTACTACCTCAAAGCGGTGCTGCCGGTTGCCGAAGAAGCGAACGTAAAGCTGGCGATGCACCCTTCAGACCCGCCCGTGATTGAAACGATGAACGGCGTGGGCCGGATATTCAGAAATTACGAAGGATACCGCCGCGCCGAACAACTCGCCGGAGCCAGTAAGCATTGGGGCGTCCGGCTCTGCGTCGGCACCTGGTCCGAAGGCGGAGATCAAATGGGAAAGGATGTTCTGGCAATGATTCGCGACTTCGGCGGCCGCGGCAAACTGTTCGATATCGATTTCCGGAACGTGACTGCCCCACTCCCCAGCTTTCAGGAAACGCTGCCTGACGAAGGCTACGTGGACATGTACCAGGTGATGAAGGCATTGCGCCAGGTGCGATACGACGGGCCGATGGTGCCGGACCACGTTCCCGCCCTGGCCGGCGACAACGGAATCAATCGCGCGGGCACCGCATACTGCATCTCCTACATGCGCTCTCTTCTCCGCCGCGCCAACGAAGAAGTGGGTTGATCGGAATGGACGGCGGGGCCCCGGCCCCATAGGCGTTAAGATAAGCCAAACTGAGGACTTCGCAGCACCACTCCTTCACGGCGAGCGGCTCGGTTAACTGATTGATCCGGCTGAGCCGCGCGCGTGAGCAAGCGGTAGATGATCAACCGAATCCGGAACATTTTCAAGAACAAACGTTCTTATCTTAACGCCTATGGGGCCCCGCCCGCAGGCCGCCCCTGATTGCCGCAACTGCTCCCGGAAGCCGGAGCAGGCGGCCGCCGCACTACGCCAGCGCCAGATTCAGATTCTCAATAGCCTCGTCCACTTCTGCCGTATTCTTATAGCCAACCGTCACGCAGTCCACGCCCGCGGTGCGGAATGCGTATTTCATCGCCGCCTGCCGGTCCCCGCGCGTCGTGAAAGCGCCCTCTCCCACCAGCTTCATACTGATCACGCCCATCCCTTCCGCACGGACCTGTTTCACGTGCGTGACCACCTCCGTCACATTGCCGGCGCCGCTGGTGTTGTAGTCTTCCGCGTCCATCTTCGTGCCGTTGTGGTTCACCCGGATCATCGCGATTTCTAGCCATTTGTTTCCCGGGAACTGGCGCAACGCCGGCAGCCCGTGAACGGATGCACCATATCCCACGACAGCCTTCTTGTGCTTCGCTTCCGAAACCCCGTCCTGCCACCGCACGGTGTCTTTCGGCCACGTCGACACGTGCTGATAGTGCAGCAGTAGCACGTCGAAGTAATCGGTCTGCGCGAGCCTGCGCAACTCATCGATCTTCTCTTGCGGATTTACCCCTTCGTGCGTCGTTACCTTCGACATCAGCCGGTAACTATCGCGCGGTATGCCCTTCAGCGCGACGCCCAGCATCTTGTGCATCTCGCCATAGGACTCGGCGGTCTCAAAGAAGCGAATACCCCGGTCGTAGGCGTGGCGCACCAGCCTTGTGAACTGGTCTTGCCCCAGTTCCCGCTGCGTCCTTCCGCTGAACGTCCCGGTGCCAAACGCCAGCCGCGTCACCTTTACGCCGGACTTTCCCAGCGTTACCCAATCCGTAGCGGTCCCGCCCGCCGCCCGGACGGGCAAGCTTCCCATGCCTGCGAGTGCCCCCGCGGCAAATCCGGTCTTCAGAAAATTACGTCTGGAGCAGTAAGCCATTTTGTCGGCCTCCAATGCGCAAATCCTACCACGAGTGAGGGAGCGGATGCTTGCCGCATGTACAGTGCCGGTTACTGTGCCGGTCGAGAACGGAACGATTCCGTCACAACCACCCGCCACAAAAAGCGGCCAATGATCACGAGGTGAATCGAAAGCTTAATTGAGGCGCTCAGAGTGCCTCGTACCTCGCCCCGTTAGGGAGCTCAACTTCATTCGGTGTTGCGCATCGAGTACAAGTCACCAGATGAAGCGCCCACCGCATCCTATCGATAAACTCCCAATCCAATTGCACAATGATCGCATGTGAGCATTTGGTGCAAACTACGGAAGTCTTTCTTTTCATGCCCCGGAAGATAACATTCCCGCAAGTTCAGCGCAACAGTTAAAATACCAGTTCAAACACAAGGCCATGCGAAGAATTGGAACTGGGAGCGTGGCGGGCTGCACAAGCATCTTTTAAAGCACCGTAGCTGAGAAGAATTCGTTTTCACCTTGATTTTGTAGCCTCCAATCTTGATGAGTAAATAGGGGCCCTTTCAGCCCGCATTGTCGAGCCTTTTGAATGCCAAATCGGGCCTCTCGGGTGATTTGGCTTTGCGCATAGAGAAAGCTTTTGCGGTGAAAATCGATACACTGGTGCGGATGCAATCCTCGTACGATATCGCCTGCGCGCGCAGGCGGGGAAAACAGATCCGGGTACGCCGCAATTAGCCTCAACCATCACCATTGAGTTCGCTCGCGACAACTGGCCCACTTTGATCGTCTGAACTGGCCCACCTGAAGCCCCTGGATGACAGGATTCAGGGATGGACAGGAGGAGCAAAGTGGAACTATTCGAACAGATCC
>JANXXV010001047.1 GCA_025350445.1 Bryobacteraceae bacterium
AAGGCTGGCGGAAGCGTGCCTGCAAATGGGAAAGCAACCCTATTAGTGGGAGAAAGTGCCATTCCGTAGCGGTCTCGGGCAAGCCGAACGCCTCGGACCACCGCCGATTACCGGCCAGCGACCGGCGTGAATGGCTTTTAGGGGGCGCGTCTTACCGCTCAAGCAGGGTAGCGAGGCTTATCGAGCGATTAGGGGGGACAGTGATATGCGGGACAGGAGTCTAGTTTAGCTTGCTGCGCGAGCGGAGCATCCAGATGAAGAAGGGGCCGCCCAGGATCGCGGTGATCACTCCTACCGGGATTTCAGCGGGGGCGAGGATGGTGCGCGCGATGGTGTCGCAGATGGCCAGGAACGTCGCCCCCAGGAAGAAGGAAGCGGGGATTAACAGGCGATGATCGGCGCCTATTGTCAGGCGGAGGGCGTGGGGTACTATTAGGCCGACGAACCCGATGGGGCCGGTTAGGGCCGTCACCGTGCCGGTGAGGAACGATCCGATGAGGTAGCCGCTGAGGATGAGAGTGGAGGTGGAGACGCCTCGTGTGGCGGCCCAATCTTCTCCCATCGAGAGGAGATTCCATTCGCGCGATTTCCAGAAGAGGTACAAGACCGACGGCACCACGGCTGCGGTAAGCCAGCCTAGCGTCTTGTACGGCACTGCTTCGATGCCGCCCATCAGCCAGCGGACGATGGCGAACGACTGGCCGAAGCTGGCGAAGTTCTGGAAGAAGAGGATCAGCGCCATGCAAATGCTGTTGAGTGTGATGCCGGCCATCAGTAACGTAAATGAGGATAGGCGCCGGCTTTCCGACGCCACCGCCATTACCAGAAACAGTGTCAGCCCGGCGCCTGCGAGCGACGCTAACCAAACTTGATTTGCGCCCAGGCAGATGGCGGCCACCGCGCCTAGCGATGCGCCCGAGGAGACGCCTAGCGTGTATGGGGTGGCTAGCGTTTCACGGAGCAGCGCCTGGAACAGGACGCCGGCGGCGGCCAGTGCGCCGCCCGTCAGCATGGCTAGCAGCACGCGCGGCAGGCGGACGCCGAAGAGAATCTCAGCGTCAGGGGATTGGCCGGCGATGGCGCGCCCGTAGTCGATATGCGCCGAACCGATCAGGGGCAGAATAGCGATCGCTGCCAGCATGGTGCAGAGCGAAAGCAGCGAGGTGGTCCAGAGGCGCCGCGCGGTTACCTTCTTAACGGCCATAGTGAATCCACGGACGGCCTGACGGGCCTTGTTGAATTTCTACATCGGTGGAGAATACGGCGCGGATTGAGGCGTTGTGAATTACTTCGTCCGGGGCGCCATCGGCGACGACCGCGCCGTTGTGCAGCATGATGATTCGATCCGCGTACGCTGCCGCGAGATTCAGGTCGTGGGTAACGGAAAGCGCCAGCAACCCGTCGTGGCAGAGGTTTCGCAGCAGTCGATAGAGCGACACCTGATGCTGCAGATCCAGAAACGTGGTGGGCTCGTCCAGCAGTAGGGCCTTGGGAGACTGCGCCAAGGCCGACGCCAGAATTACGCGCTGCCGTTCACCACCGCTCAGCGTGCGGAAATCGCGGGCGCGGAACTGCAGTGTGTCGGTGATCTCCATGGCATGGGCTACCGCGGCTTCATCCGCCGCCGACTCAAACATGCCGTCGCTGAATGGCATGCGGCCCATTAGCACAACCTGTTCCGCGCTGAAGGGGAATTCGGTGGGTTGCAATTGTGGCACCACTGAAACTGTTTGCGCGAAGGCACGGCGCGGCCACTTTGCCAGCAGCGTGTCTTCGAGCCAGCAGTGGCCGGTGTAGTGGGTGCGGAGGCCGGCCATGATCCCTAAGAGTGTGGACTTCCCTGCCCCGTTTGGGCCGATGATGGCGACGAGTTCGCCTTGGTTGAAGGATAGCTTCACGCCGCGCAGCACTTCATTCACGCCGTAGTGCATGCCTACGTCTTGCAGGCGAAAGATCAAGGGAAGATCTCCGGATGAAGAAGGTGCGCGAACGCGCGTGCGAGGTCTATTACGCGCGGCCCGGGTACGACGAAGATGTCCGACGCGATGGCATGAACGCGCTTATCGCGAACAGCGGCGACGTTGGGATAGCGGTCCCAGAGCATGACCACGGCGCGCTTATGTTCCTCGGTAACGCCTGTGGGATCGGACATATCGCCCATATCCAAGATGACCCGCGGACTGCGGGCGAGGATCTCCTCGGCGGAAATCTTGGCGTAGGACGGTTTGGTGTCATTGAATATGTTTTGGCCGCCAGCCAGTTCCATCACCTCCGTCAGGTAGTTGTGGCTGCCTACCGCGACCATGCCATCCAGCGCGCCGGGCGTACGGCCCACAATGAACACGACAGAGACCGGCGGCTTGGTGGAAGCCTTCGCGCGAACCGCTGCGAGTTCCTTTGCGATCGACTGGTTCAGTGCACGGGCACGATCCGCCGATCCGGTTGCATCGCCGATGGCTAAGATGGCGGCCTGTATTTCAGCGATGCTGTTCTGGGTTATTTCGAGGACATTCAGGTGATAGGGCTCGAAGCGGGATTTGGAATGAATCGCGGTCTTCTGGGTGATTACCAAGTCGGGCCGGAGGGCTAGAATTACCTCCAAATTCGGCTGCATGTAGGTGCCGATCTTCGCAATGTTCGCGGTGGCTGGCGGGTAGTGGCAGTAGTTGGTAACGCCAACTACGCGGTCGCCTAGTCCTAACGCGAACAACGTCTCGGTGATGCTGGGCGCGGTTGAGACGATGCGCCGCGGTTGCGCGCCGAGCACGGTGGACCATAGCAGCAAGCAGAATAGCCGGCGGCTCATAAATAAAGCTCGTCGAACAGCGGAATGTTGGCGTTGCTTTCAAACCATGAGGCTAAAGATTCGTAGGCCTGTTGTTTGGGTTGACGGGGCAGTAGTTCCATGCCCAGCAGTTCGCCGGCGACACTCGCATTTTCGAGCGCGCCGTGCAGATAGGTGCCGATGCAGTTATTCAGGCGTATTCCGTCTGGCCCGTATCCGGTCCGCGCAAAGGCAGGAGCACCCGGGGGGCGGGACGTGACGCCCATGTGGATTTCATATGCGCTGAAGACAATGCCCGATGGGGTTGCGGCCTGGACGCTGCGTGTCGTCTTTACCGGTTCCATCACTGTCGTGACCGGGAGCAATCCAAGGCCTTGCATCTGCTTCCGGTTTGACTCCACCGCGTGGGGATCTTCAATGGATTCGCCTAACATTTGAAAGCCTCCGCAGATGCCTATGATGCAGGCCCCGGCAGTATGTTGCCGGATGATCCATTGATCCAGCGCGCGGTCGCGCATCCATTGCAGATCGGCCATGGTGCTCTTGGTCCCTGGAAGAATGATGCAACGGTACTGCGTGTTTTCCGGGGCGGTGATGCGCCGGATGCCGGGGAGGAGTTGAAAGTCGGTGATGTTGGAAATGCGCGGGAACGAGATTACGGCGATGTCCGCCAGAGCCGGATTTGGCGAGGCATCCATGCTCACGCCGTCTTCGGCGTCAATCTCTGTGTCTGTCAACATCGGGAACACGCCCAGGCACGGGCGGGATGTCTTCTCTTCCAGGATTTGTACACCGTCGGCGAACAGGCTGCGGTCGCCGCGAAACCGGTTTACCGCGAAGGATCGAACCAGGTCGCGTTCTCTTTCGTCCAGTAAATCGATGGTTCCGATGATGGAGGCGAAGATACCTCCGCGGTCGATATCACCGACCAACAGGGCCGGTGCGCCGATGCGGGCGGCGAGGCCGAAGTTCACCAGGTCCCGCGATTTCAGGTTCAGTTCCGCTACGCTTCCCGCGCCTTCTATCACGATGTATTCGTATTGACTGGCGAGCCGGTGGTAGGCGGCCAAGACATGATCGAGCAGCTCATCGAAATGTTGATAGTAGGCGGAGGCGCTGAGGTTCCGCCAGACTTTCCCATTGACTATCACCTGGCAGCCGGAATCCGAGGTGGGCTTCAGCAGGATGGGGTTCATGTCGCTGACCGGCTCTAATCCGCATGCCTCGGCCTGCACCGCCTGCGCACGGCCGATCTCGCCGCCTGCAGCCAGCGGGGCCGAGTTGTTGGACATGTTTTGCGCTTTGAACGGCGCGACGCGGATGCCGCGGCGGCGCAAGTAGCGGCCGATCGCGGTAGCCATCCAACTCTTTCCGACATGGGAAGCGGTTCCCGCTATGAAGATGCACTTGGCTTTTTTACTGAACAGAGGGAATCCTTTCCGGTGACCTAAGTGTAAAACAGCTGGCCGATGAGGACACTTTGTTGAAGTTTTGGCGTCCATTCTGTGAGAGGAGGATAGTGAATGGTAAATATCAATTTGTGTATTCGAGCCGTGTCGCTGAGCGCCCTACTTGCGATGGGTGGCGCACTATATGCAGCGGACGACCCTAAACCAGACAATACCAAAACCAACAAGATGGACCATGCCGGCGGAGCAATGACGGCCGACCAGCAGAAGATGAACCCCGCCGACCGCGAACTTACGCAAAAGATCCGCAAGGCGATTATGGCGGATAAGACGTTATCTACTTATGCGCACAACGTGAAAGTGATTTCCCGCGACGGGACGGTCACTTTGAAGGGCCCGGTCCGATCCGATGCAGAAAAGAGCACCGTGGAAACAATGGCAATCGAAGCCGCGGGCGCCGGGAAAGTGACGAATGAACTTACCGTCGCGCCGAAGAAAGCAAAGACAACTTAAGAAGAGGAGAAATCATTATGGCAGGAAAGAACACAGCAGTTTTTGGGATCTATCCCAACAGAACCGCGGCGGAGCACGCTGTGGATGCGCTACGCGCTGAGAATTTCCGTAACACGGACATCTCGGTATTGCTGGCTGATAACGCCGGGTCGAAAGACTTTGCACACGAGATGAATACGAAGGCTCCGGAAGGCGCGGCAGCCGGGGCGACGTCGGGCGTTCTTGCGGGCGGCATTTTGGGATGGCTCGCCGGCATTGGGGCGCTGGCAATTCCAGGTGTTGGGCCATTGATTGCCGCGGGTCCGATTATGGGCGCACTAGCCGGAGCGGGCGTGTTGGGCACAGTGGGCGGCGTTGTGGGCGCACTGGTGGGAATGGGCATTCCGGAATATGAAGCCAAGCGTTACGAAGGCCGCATCAAGGACGGCGGCGTATTGCTGTCGGTGCATTGCGACGATTCCGATTGGGTGCATCGGGCAAAGGATTTGCTGGAACGGACCGGTGCGCAAGATATCGCTTCGGCGGGGGAAGCTTCGGCGGATTATGCGAAGAGCGACCGGCCGATGCCGAGAACTACCACCGTACTTTAAGTAGCATTACCAGGCGCTGGTCTCGCGGTATCCGTAGGGATCGGCGCCTGCTTCCAGAACACCGTTCGACAAAATCCGAATCATCACCGGGGCGGCGCCGCTGGCCCACCGGCTGCGAATTCCCGTGCGATGGCCGCGGTCGGTCAGTTCTGCATACGTGCTGGGGGGGATACGGTCGTCCAGAAGAAGATCGCCGCGATTCATGGCATGGTTATCGAAACTGGATACTAGGTGCCTGGTCTGAAAACGCGGGGCTTCCAGAGCAATTTCGGCATTCATTCCAAACTCGAAAACGTTCAGCAGGATCTGGAGCATGGACTGGTCCTGATTGTCGCCACCCGGAGTAGACAGGGTGAGGTACGGCTTGCCGTCCCTGGTTACGAGCGTCGGGCTCAAGGTGACCCGCGGACGCTTTCCGCCTGCCAGTTCGTTGGGATGCCCCGGGACCAAGAGGAAGCTTTGGGCGCGCTGGGTGAGCGGGATACCGGTGTCTCCGGCGATCACCGAAGGTAGCCACGCGCCGGAGGGAGTGGCGGAGAACATCAGGCCGTCTTTATCGACGGTGTTTACACAAGTGGTATCGCGCGCCATCAATTCATCGTCAATGCGGGTGCGGGCGATTTCCATTTGCGAAGGATGCAGCGGATGTTTGCCGTCGATACTGCCGGGAAGGAAATCCATCGACGCTTTTTCTGAAATATCTTTTCTACGTTCCGCGGCGTACTCTTTCGACAGGAGTCGTTCGGCTGGTATCTGGGTAAATTTCGGATCGCCGTAGTAGGTATCGCGATCGGCGTAGGCGAGCTTTAGCGCCTCTACCAGCTTATGAATGTATTCGGTGGAATTGTAGCCGAGTGGACGAAGGTCGTAGCCTTCCAGAATATTCAGCGCCTGCAGCATCACCGGTCCCTGGCTCCAGAAGCCGGGCTTGTAGACTTTGAATCCGCGGTAGGTGGTGGAGGCCGGCTCTTCGAGCTTTAGCCGGAAGGCGGCGAGATCCTCGTAGCGCAGCAGGCCGTTGTTCGCGCGGCTGAAGGCGTCGATTTTCCTGGCCACTTCGCCGCGATAGAAATAATCTCGAATGGCGTCGATGGCCGCGGCGCGGGTCGCGCCTGCTTTCAGTGCCTTTGTCTCTGCGTCCACCATGGCGCGGATAGTCCTGGCGAGGTCCGGCTGGGCGAAGACTTCGCCGGGAACCGGCCCTTGTCCATCGGGCATGAAGACGTGTTTCGAGGTCGGCCAGAGGTCGAAGAAGCGGCGGCTGCGGGCGATTCCACCGGCGCGCGTTTCGTCGGCGGGCATGCCGTCGGCCAGTTGCAAGGCGGGGCCCATGATTTCGGCGAACGACATGCCGCCGAATTGTTGCAACGCGAGAAGGCCTGCGTCCACCATGCCCGGGACGAGCGCCGGCATCAGTCCAGCGACCGGGACGATGCCTTTCAATCCGCCCGGTTCCAAGGCGAGAAGTTCCCCGGCTACGATGCGGCGGGTGCGAAAGAATTCGGCGGTCGCCATCTTGGGCATAGTGCCCACGCCGGCTATGGCGAAGACTTTTCCATCCTTGGCGCGAATGAGGATTGGGGCTTCGCCTCCGAAGCCGAAATGGGAGTATTCCGCGACAGAGGCGGCGAACATGGTTGCGACGCCGGCATCCACGGCGTTGCCGCCCTGATGATAGATGCGCATGCCGGCTTCCGTGGCAAACTGCGTGCCGCCGGCGACCGCGCCGCGAGTGCCGCGCGCAGGCTGGCGAACGGGCGGTTCGCTCTCCTTGCGCTGTGCTACTAAGAGAAAAGCGAAGAGGAGTAAAGCGAGGCCAGTTTTCCACCGCATGAAATTAGTATACGGCTGTTTGCGGGGACGGACGGCAGGGTTGTTAAATTCTCAACGTCGAGGCGCCACCGCCAACAAAGAGCCATACCAGGAGGATCACCAGCACCACTCCTCCCACCGACAGTCCACCGCCTCTACCGTAGCGGTTGTATCCAAAGAAGCCGCCGCCGAACAACAGCAGCAGCAGAATAAGCAGTATCAGCATTTTCGTTCTCCTTTACATTAACTTCCACATGGATAGAGGCTCGCGAATAAAAACTGTTTCAAAGGTCTGACGGCGCACGTTGCAGGCTCTGGCAGGCTTGTCATATGATCGGTCTCGAATGAAACGAATGCAGCCTGTGGATGTGGTGATCGTTGGCGGGGGATGGACCGGACTGGCGATGGCGCGTGAGCTGACTACGCGCACTTCGCTTTCCGTGCTGGTATTGGAGCGCGGGCCGGATCGCAAGTTTGCCGACTATGGCGCGAACATGGACGAGGTGGATTACGGCATTCGTAAGCGGATGATGCAGAACATCGCCGAGGAGACAATTACGCACCGGCACACTTTGCGCGATGTGGCGGCACCGGTGCGGCAGTATGGAAACATTCTGCCGGGCACCGGGGTGGGCGGCGCGGGTGAACACTGGACCGGTTACGCGGAACGGCATACGCCGGACGATTTCAATCTCGCCACGGCATTGCGCGGGAAGTGGGGGGCGGCGCGATTGCCTGAGGATCTATCCGTGCAGGATTACCCGCTAAGTTACGAAGAGTTGGAGCCCTACTATTGGCGGGTTGAGCAGATGATGGGCGTGGGCGGAAAAGCGGGGAATCTAAACGGCAAGATTGTCGAGGGTGGTGATCCTTTCGAGGGTCCGAGGTCGCACGAGTTTCCGAATCCACCGCATAAGAAGACGTACCCCATGGCGGTGTTTGAACAGGCGGCGCGGGAGCTGGGCTACCATCCTTACATTGCCGCGGCGGCGACGCTCACCGAGACGTATACCAATCCCGACGGCATTACCCGCGGCGGCTGCCAGTATTGCGGGTATTGCATGTTGTACGGATGCATGGTGGGGGCCAAGTCGCAGCCGACCAACACGCTGCTCCCGGTGCTGAAGCGAAAGAGCTCATTCACGATACGGCCGAATTCGTGGGTGAAGCGCGTGCTTCATCGCGACGGCAAGGCAGAGGGCGTCGTCTACATGGATGAGAAGGGGGAAGAAGTCACGCAGCCGGCGGCAATGGTGGTGCTGGCCTCGTTCAGTCCGAACAATGCCCGGCTGTTGTTGCTATCGAAGATCGGCGATCCGTATGATCCGGCGACGGGCAAGGGTTCGCTGGGTAAGAACTTTTCGCATACGGTGGGTGGCGGCGGGACTACGCTGGCGTTTTCAAAGCCCTTGAACGGCTTCATGTTTGCCGGGGGGCAATCCATGCGCAGCTCCGACTTCAATGGATTCCGCGGCATCCCTTCCGACTCGGGAGTTCTGCGGGGCGGTATTTCGGGTACCGCCGGCGGCAATCTGCGGCCGATCGGATCGTTCGGCAGGATTCCTCAAGGCGCGGCGGCGCGCAACTGGGGTTCGGAATGGAAGAAGGCCGCGGTTACGCATTTCGATAAGATTGCGATGATAGGCAACTTTGAGATGGATCACCTGGCCTACAAGCACAACTATGTGGATCTGGACCCTACTTACACGGACAAGTGGGGAGATCCGCTGCTGCGCGTCACGGTGGACTGGACCGAACACGAGCAGCGGCAGCGGGCATTCGCGTCCGAGGTCACTAAGAAGATTGCCGAACACGCTGCAAAGCTCACGGGAGCACGCGTTGTGGGCGGCGGACGTGCTTCCGGGCGCTATCAGACAATGGAATATGCAACTACGCACGTGCAAGGGGGCGCCATTATGGGCAGCACGCCGGAGAACAGCGTGGTGAATTCGTGGCTGCAACATTGGGGTGTGCCGAACCTGTGGGTGATTGGCGCGTCTTCTTTCCCGCAGAATTCCGCGTCTCATCCTACGGTCACCTCGGTGGCGCTGACGTTGCGGGCTGCCGACGCACTGATTGAACGCTACGTAAAGAAACCGGGAGCACTGGCATGAGACGGAGAGAGTTTCTTACATTGCCGGCCAAGGGCGTGGGCGGGCTGCTGATTTATACGCTGACGGGCGAACCGGTTCGCTTGCATGCGCAGGACGGTTTAGCTAAGATCCCGCTGAAGTTTTTTACCGGGGCGGAAGCACTCACGGTGATGGCTGCCGCGGAACGCATTCTGCCGTCCGATGAGAGCGGGCCGGGAGCAACCGAGGGGAACGTGGTGGTGTATATCGACCGCCAACTGGCGGGCCCATACGGACGGGACAAATACCGCTACACGAAAACGCCGTGGATCGAATCTGTTCCGGAACACGGGTATCAGGGCAAGGAAAGCCCGCGCGAGTTGTACCGGTCCGGTATCCGGCAATTGGGCGGCGACTTTGCGAAGCTTCCCGCCGCGGACCAGGACAATCGGCTGATGGAAATGGAGAAGACGTATTTTTTCCAGATGCTGCGGACGCACACGATCGAGGGGTTTATGTGCGATCCATTGCATGGGGGGAACGCCGGGATGATCGGCTGGCAACTGGTTGGTTTCCCGGGTCCGTTGATGGGCTACCGGGATGAGGTAGAAAAGCACGGGACACCGTTCCGGCGTAAACCGAAGAGTCTGTCGCAAGTCTACGGGCGGCCGGTTAAGGGATGGGAAGAAGAGACGTGACGTACCGCGGCTACTTCAGCCCGGCTTTGCGCAAGAAAGCCGCGGCAACGTCGGCCACGGGCTTGTGATCGCCATCTACTTCGTAGTTCAATTTGCGCATCGTTTCTTCGCTAAATTTCCCAGCCAGTTCATCCAGGGCGGGCTTGAACCTGGGATACTGCGCGATGGTTTCCGAACGGACTACAAGCGCGGCATCG
>JANXXV010000080.1 GCA_025350445.1 Bryobacteraceae bacterium
GATCAACAGAATATCGAGTGGCGTGTGATCGGCCTGCCAGATAGCATTGGGCCCGTCGGCCTCTCTCCGGTGGACCAACTCAAATGTGTTGCTGTACGCCTTTGTGCCTTCATGTGCGAGCGTTACGAGGTCAGCCCCAAGATCGCGGACGATGCTGAAAACGGTGCCGTAACTGGGAGCCTTCTCACCCAAGTCCTTGGACAACCGCTGCACCTGCCGGAACAGCGCTGCAAGCGGCAAAGGGGGCCTTTGCAGCGCAAGGCCTTCAATGACCTCTTTGAGCTTCGCCGAAACCACCCGGCGCTCACCGCGATCCTCACGCCTCTTGCGCGCCAGGGCAGCCAAACCGAACAGCCGATATTGAGCAACCCAGCGCTGCAGCGTCCGATATGGAATCCCTGCCGCACCCGCCACAGACTGCAATGACCGGTTCTGCTCAAGGTGAGGTTGGATCAGCCGAAACCGATCAAGTGCGAGTTTCCGGGCCTCTTCCGTGAGTCCGGCCAGTTGGTCCATACTTGAAGAGTACGCCAACTAATGTTGACGGATCTACGCCAAATACTTCTGAAAGTGACAGCCAAGCGCTACCACAAGGAGAACGGCTCTGACTTCGTGGATCGCCTTTTTGAGCAGGCAGGTTCGCGCTCGTGGATCTCTCATCTTTCGATTGTGGAGTTTGAATCCGTACTGGCGATCAAGACCAGGACCAAGGAGATCGATCCACCGGCGCTCGAGGTAGCACGGCGGCGTTTCCGTGCCGATCTTGCTCAACAGCGCCTTCTAGTTGCGGCACCGGTTCACGAGATTCATTTCCATAGCGCCAAGCGCCTTTTGAGCCAGTACGGAGTGACGGATGGCCTCCGGACTCTCGATGCTTTGCAACTGGCCGTCGCCCTTGACCTACAGCATTCCGGGCATGTCGGCGTGCTCGTGGCGGCCGACCAGCGACTCTGCCGAGTCTCCATATTGGCCGGTAGCCCCGCTGTAAACCCAGACGCCCCAGTTCCCCTGTTGGTTTGACCGGGTCGGTGGCCGCCTCCGGCCCGTCCGCGCTTGCTGCCGAGTTTTCCTTCCCTTGTGAACCTGCTGTCATGTAATGCTTCCGGGTTCCGGCCCAACAGCGGCTCAAACCTTCGCAACTCCATGCGCGTGCTGCCAAATTAAGCTTCTCCCGCTGCCGCTTTATGGTTCAAGTCACACGGGACGCCCGGTCGCCGTCGATGAAGAGCCGGAACCAGAGTTCAACGGAAATCCAGCGGAAAATCGCGGTCTCGGCATGAGCTTCTCCGCGCGCTTGTTGTGTCAGCAGCCGCTCGATTTTGTCTCCGTCAAAGATGCCCCTCTCACGGCATTGTTTGGAGAGCAGTAAAGGCCGCACGCCATCCTCCATGCACTCCCCTATCCAGCGCGCCAGGGGTGTACGGAAGCCCACTTTATCCGTCCTGCGCAGGATCTGTTCAGGAATCACGCCCGCCATCGCCTGCCGCAAAATTACTTTGGAGTGAGATCCCTGCAATTTATGGTGCGCGGGCAAACTGAATACGTACTCCACCAGACGGTGATCGAGGAAAGGAACACGCGATTCCACCGAGAAAGCCATGCTGAGCGCGTCTCCGAACTTTAGCAGCATGGGCAGAATACCCTTTGCGAAATCGAAGTGCAACAGATTCGTCAGGCGGTCCTCGAACGGTCCTTTCTCCAACTCTTCCGGATGTCCCGGATTTAGACGTGTAAAATCGGGCGAATAGACGCGGTTGGAGGCAGACAGATGGCGAAACGCGCGCAGGGAGAGGGACCTGGGCGCCAGATGACGCAAGAGTCCCTGGTAGGCCCTTCCTCCGTAGGAGCGGTGTACGTCGCGGCAAGAGCCGAGAAGCTGACGAAGGCTCAACGCATGCGGCTTTCGCCCCGCCCCGGCAATTTCGTCGAACAAGTACGGCGCGAAGTACCTGGATACATATCCCGCAAGCATCTCGTCGGCCCCCTGTCCTTCCAGGACAACCTTAACGTGGCGGCTGGCGAGACGCATAAGCTTCGAGCGGGACAGGACTTGACCCTCCAGCGCCGGATAGTCCATGTTCCAGATCACCTGGCTCAAGTCCTCCATGAATTGACGCGGTTGATAGTCGACGCAGAAGAGCTCAGAGCCTGCCGCCTGCGCCGCGATGCGGGCGTATTCGTGCTCGTTGTAACTTTCGCCTGGAAAGACGGCCGTGAAGCTCTTCGGCCGGTTCGGACCCATGAGGGTGCCGGCCAGGGCGAGAATCGAGCTGGAATCGATTCCGCCGCTCAACGCGATTCCTACGGGAACATCGCTCCGAAGCCGCAACCCGACTGCATCGGTCAGAAGCTCTCGAAATGTTTCCACGGGTTGTGTCTGGTCGTAGATCCGGCTCCGGGTGGTGTAGTTCCAGTATTGGTTCGTTCTGATTCCACTCGCGGAAACGATGAGATTGTGCGCCGGGGGCAACCTGCGAATGCCCTGGAAGAAGGTGTTTTCGGTGCGGCAGAGCGTTCCGTCGATGAGGTAGTCGCTCAGAACACCATGATCGGCGCCGGGGCGGCTGTCGAGGGCGGGAAGAATCGCTTTTATCTCCGAGGCAAAAACGAAAACCGACGGATCGAGATAGTAGTAGAACGGCTTGATCCCGAAGCGGTCGCGCGAACAGAACATCTGCTGCCTGCGCTGGTCCCATAGGGCCAGAGCCCACATGCCATTGAATCTGGTTACGCAATCCGCGCCCCATTCTTCATAGGCGTGGATAATCACTTCCGTATCGGTCCGGGAGCGAAAGGAATGTCCCTTGGCTGCAAGTTCGTCACGCAATTCCAGGTAGTTGAAGATCTCGCCGTTGAAGACCAGGAAAATATCGTTAGTGCCGTTGCTCATCGGCTGGCGGCCCAGCGGAGACAGATCGATGATGGACAAACGGCGATGTCCCAAACAGACGTCGGCAGGCAGCGGCTGGAAGTCCCCTTGCCCGACCTGAAACTCTCCATCGCGGCTACGGAGCAAGAGATAGGCGAAGTCGTCCGGACCGCGATGAGTGAGCATTTCGCTCATCGCGGTCACGCGCGATGGATCGGATTCATCTTGCCCTTGTCTCCGGTAGATTCCCGCAATGCCACACACGGCATCCTCCTATTTCTGCAAAACTAATATGGCTGGTTTTGCGTTGCGCCGGTTTTGCGTTCAGTATCCGGAAAGCTTACGAGCTTCAGTTCCGGACAATGTTCACACTGAATGAGTTTACTGCACCTTTGCAGCCAACAAGAGATGGAGCCTAACTGGCTGAGGATGACACGCTCCAGGTGCCTCCCCACCCATCCGTGGAGCAGAACAAGGTCGCCCGCACGCAGTTCCGACTTCAGGAAGTTCGCTGCATCCGGCAATGATTTGAAGCCGACCGCGGAGCCCCGATTCATGCCGGCTTCGACGGCTGCGCTGACCGACGTATTTGACGAGCGGCCGATGAATATGCCTACGTCCGCGGATCGCGCAACCTGGACGCCCAGGTGACGAAAACGGGATCGCTCGCTCATCATTGAGTCCAGGACATCGCCTACAATGACGATGCGACGGCAAGCTCCGGCGTCCCGCAGGACGCTGAGAGCAGCCTCGAACGTAGGAAGCACGCCATTGTACTCATTCCGGAGGACAGTGACCCCGTTGGGCAACTGCATGGGCTGCATGCGCCCCGGTACGGGCTGAATCTGTTTGAAACGTGCCGCCGCCAGCGCGAGAGGGACGCCGCAGCAGACGGCCGCCGTGAGGGCGCCTAAGGCCGAGGTGAGCATATGTTCGCCGACCAGGTTCGTTTCCACCCAGCTCGACTCCCGACGGCAACGGACGCTGAAGCTGAGGCGGAGGGGCCACTTCGAAGAGACGCCGCCCGCGGTGACGAAAGCTTCCGGCGATGCGCCGAAGGTCCGAACCGGTCCGCGGCAGCCGGCTGCCATGGCCGACACCAGCGGATCGCCGGAGTTCAAGATGGCGAGCCCGCGCTTTCCCAATCGGCTTAGCAACTGAGCCTTCTCGGCCGCCATCTCTTCGATGGTGGGGAAGGCGTTGGAATGTATGTTGAGCACGCGAAGCATGACAACGATATCGGGGGCGATCAGCCAGGCGGCTCTCTTTAGGGCTCCGGGAGCCCTGGTGCCGACTTCGATCACCGTGAAGCGATGGCGGAATCGGGTTCGAAGTATCGTCTCGGCCAGTATGCGCCGCTTGTTGCCGCCTCCTGGAGTCCAATTGGTGGGATAGTGGGCGGAGAGGATATCGCCCAGCGAAGCAGTGGCGGTGCTTTTCCCGACGCTGCCGCTGATTGCGATAAAGGTAGTTCGGAACATCAACCGGCGCCACACGAAAGCACAAGCGCTCAGCAGATATGCGATGGCAACCGGATAGGCTTGCCGAAGGCGAAGCCCGATTC
>JANXXV010000089.1 GCA_025350445.1 Bryobacteraceae bacterium
GTCCTTGGGGTCCGGCGCGATCGGGCCGGAGGGCAGGTCCCGGCAAAAAACAGAGAAGTCCCGAAGGCCCGCGGCGAGCAGCTCGGCCGCGCTGGCGCGAAGTCTCGCCCGGAAGAACGTTCGGCCGGTGACGTCGCGGAGTTCCGCTATCAGCGCGTCACAGGCGACGAGCGTGAACGTCTTGCGCTCCCAGGGGCGAGAGAAGAGCGGAGTTCAGGATGTTGGTGTCGAGGATGAGGCGCATCAGGATCGTCTGGCGCGTTCCCGGTAGTGTTTCGCACGGACGTCGTCGACGGCCTCGTCAATCATCTTCTGGAGCTCGTCCGGGGAAACGTCAGCGAAAGCTTCGCGGGCTTCGCCGACGGTCTGATGAAAAATGCGCCAGCGGACGGCCTCTTCGATGAATTTCGAGAGGTCGCCCTTTTTCATGCCCTGGGCGCCCAGGAAGGAGCGCAAGGCATGATCGGCTTGCTTGGACCAAGTAATGGTCAGGCGAATGGTTTCTTCTGGTTCGGACATGGCTTTCCTCGTCATATAAGCATCTATCCACCTATAAGTATTGGCACTATGAGACTTCTGTCAAACTGACGGTCAAGAATGATCACGTGGCAAGAGAAGTTTCTGGAGAGAAAGAGAGCCGAAACGAGTGGCCGCCGTTCAAAGCGCTCTTGTTACACCGCTTCCGTCAGACTCATCCCAATGCTGCGAATGAGCCCCGCTCGTTGAGCGCCGGTGAAGCGCTCGACTGGTACCTTCGCCAGCCTGACGCCTGAAGTCGCCGGACGAAGCACGGCGGAAGTCTTGACAGTGTTCTCAAAAGTTCGCACACTGGAACAATCGGTCGGACCGGTAGATGCAAATGGAATTACCCAAGCCAATCTCTCCCACCACCAGTGGAGCGATTACCCGAATCTCGTTGAACAAAATCGCGAAATGATCCAGTCTGAGGAGCTGCCCCTCGGGGCTAAGTTACTGCCGGAGCGGGAGTTAGCGCACAAGCCCAACGTCAGCCCGTCGTCGTTACGGCAGGCTTTCAAGGCGTTGGAAAGCATGGGAGTGCTCTCGTCCCGCGTCGGCGCCTTTGTTCGAACCGATATGGACGCCGGCAGCCTCCTCACTGATCCGATGGAAATTGTTGTTCGAACAAATCAAATCTCCCGGACCAAGCTGCTCGAGGCCCGCCAGTTCCTGGAAGTCGAAGTCGTCGGACTCACAACCGAGCGGGCCAGTGACGAGGCGATCGCGCTGATCGGCCGGGAACTCTAGCACATGCGCTCAGCCTCGGACAATCCGCAAGCCATGGCCGACGCCGATTACGGTTTTCACCTGGCAATCATCCGGGGCTGCCAGAACGAGGTTTTCGAGCTGATCTACTCTCCGATCTCGAAATTTCTGCGGCACGACTTGAGCGAGCGCATGCAGCTCTTCGATCCCGCCGAGACGATACGATTGCACGATCTGATTTTTCAATCCAACCAGAACCGCGATATGGAAGGAGCCCGGCCCGCCATGAAAAGCCACCTCGAGATTGGGTACACAACGGACCTCCATTCTGAGACCGGTGAGTTCAGCGGCGGGGGCACAACAGAGTAAAATCCTGGAGAGTACCATTATGATCAGTCTAGTAAGAAGTCTACGCTTAGGGGCAACTCTGTTGCTGTTTGCGATGTGGCTGCCGGCGCAGACCACCGGATCGCTGGAAGGAACAGTGACCGATACTTCCGGATCGCCGATCCGGAATGCCACCGTGGTCATTCGGAACGACGCCACGGGTGTTGAAGTGCGCCTCACCACCAATGAAGCCGGCTACTATCGCAACTCTGATCGCCCCGGCGGTCCCTACACAATCGAAGTGGACCAGGCCGGGTTCAAGCGCGCCCGAGTCTCGGGGGTCAAGCTGGATGTGAATTCACAAGTCCGGCGCGATCTGACTCTGGCCGTCGGCGAAATTAGCGAGAGTGTAGACGTACAGGCCAGTGCCGTGCAGGTAAATACCAGCACCGGCACGGTGGCCACCACCATTACGTCGGAGCAGATTCACACGGCTGTCCTCAACGGCCGTCACTATTCTCGGCTTGCGATGCTGGTTCCAGGCGCCGTGTATAGCTCCGGATCGGATGAGCTAGCCGGCGCGGGATTGTCCCAAACGGGGTCGCCTGTCTCCATCAACGGCTTGAACAACAAATCCGCGGGCTGGTTCGTCGACGGCGCATACGACATGAACATCGGCAACGGCGAGGCCAATACCCACGTGCCACCCATCGATAGTATCGGCGAAGTGCAGATTCAGACAGCGAATTACAGCGCCCGTTACGGAACCACCGGGGGCGCCGTAATCACGTCGGTTACCAAGAGCGGTACCAGCTTGTTCCACGGCAGCGGTTACGAGTATCTTCGCAACAACATCATGGACGCGCGCAATTTCTTCGCGCAGAATAATCCGCCGCTGCGCCAGAACCAGTACGGTTTCAGCATCGGCGGGCCGGTGCTGCTTCCGCACTACAACAAGAATCGAAACAAAACCTTCTTCTTCTGGAACGAGGAATGGCGTAAGCGCAGAAACGCGCTCACCAGTCTCACTGCCACCCCGAACGATGCGTTGCGCAGCGGCAATTTCCAATCGGAAGTGGCGCGAACTGGCAAGCCCTTGCTGGATCCCAGCACCGGACAGCCGTTCCCCAACAACATCATTCCCACCAACCGCATCGACCCGAATGCCACCCTGCTGCTGAAAACATACATCCCGCAGCCTAACTACTCGAGCGGCGGCTTCCTCAGCTACATCAACAACGGCGTATCCAAGCTCGACACCCGAACCGACACCGTTAAGGCCGACCACAATCTCACGGATCGCATCCGTTTCTCGTTCGTCATCTCGAACGACGGGATTAAAGTGCTTGCGCCGGATGCGGGCTTAGGCGGCTCTCCGCTCCCGGTGCTCCGGCAATATGAGAACACCTCCGGCCGGGTGATTAACGTAAGTTCGAGCATCGTGCTCAGCCCGCGGAGCGTCAACGAGTTCAATTTCTATCGCAAAGTGTTCGATATCAACCTGCTGTTCCAGGGTGATGGTGCGTCGCCGACACGGCCCGTCGGCCTGAGCATCAAGGACTTCTTCGCCGGTGCTAATGTCCTCAACCAGACTCCGGTCATCTCGTTCGCTCAGGGTTGGGCGGGTATCGGTACGAACCAACTTCCCCTCAGCCCTGCCCGCGATAACAACTTCACCATCGCCGACAACTTCAGCTACGTGCTGGGCAAGCATACGCTACAAACGGGCGTGTCCCTCCTCAAATACAACAAGACGCAAGCCGCATTCAACACTACGCAAGGCAACTACAACTTCGACGGCTCATTCACCAACCACCCGATCGCGGATTTCCTGCTCGGTTCGGCCCGCACCTACACGCAGGGCCAGGAATTGTTCACCCGAACCTACGCCTTCGTGCAAACCGAAGCTTACTTCCAGGATGACTGGCGCGTTTCAAAGAAGCTCACCGTAAACCTCGGTTTCCGCATGTTTATCATCCCAATGACGCATGTCGTGGGTGACCTAATGAGTTCATTCCTGCCCTCAGCCTACGATCCGGGGAAGGCGCCTGCCATTGCTCCTACTGGCATCCTGGTCCCCGGCGCCAACTACAATGCGCTGAATGGCATCGTCCGGCCCGAACAAAATGGCGTGCCGCGAGGCTTCGCCAACACGTTCTACGGTCCGGCGCCTCGCTTCGGCTTTGCGTATGATCCTACCGGCACGGGCAAAATGTCCATTCGCGGCGGTTACGGTTTGTCCTATCTCACCAGCGGCACCAACCAGAGTTCGCTGGTCAACAATCCCCCCTTCAACCAGAACATTCAGCTGCAAAATGTCCTTCTGGATGATCCGAGCGGAGGCACGCCGAATGCTCCGCGTCCGATCGCCCTCAACGCGTTCTCCCCGACGTTCAAAAGACCCATGGTCGCCTCCTGGAATCTCACACTACAGAAGGAACTGCCGGGGCAACTTCTGGCTTCTGCCGGTTATGTGGGCACCCGCGGAACTAACTGGGAAGTTTGGATTGACCGCAACTCGCCAGTGTTCGGCGTCACTCCCGCGGGCTATAACTTCGATCCCCGGCTGAACACCTCGGGCTACAACAGCAACCTCCTTCGCCCATTTGCCGGCTACGGGAGCATCACGCAATTCAACTCCGGGCTATCCTCCAGCTATCATTCGCTCCAGACCTCGTTCCAGCGGCGCTTCGCAAATCACCTCGCCTTGCAAGGCACATACACCTGGAGCAAGGCTTTGGGACAATCGCAGACCCGTCGCGATATGCGGGTTCAGGACCCGCTGAAGTGGTCCGCAGACCGCGGCATTGAAGATTACGATCGCGCCCAGGTTTTCACCATGAACTACATCTACGAGTTGCCGTTTCTGCGCAACGTCAAAAACTTCTGGGGTCAGGTTTTCGGCAACTGGGAATTGAGCGGCATCATCACCGCCCAGAGCGGTCTGGCGCTAACTCCGGGAATCTCGCTGCCAACCGCCGGCCTCGCCATCCGCCCCAACGCGACTGGTATTCCGGTGGCAGGGGCGAAGTCCAAGACCAGTTGGTTTAACACTGCTGCCTTTGCCGCACCCGCTCCCGGTTTCTATGGCAATGCGGGAGTGGGAGTGATACGCGGCCCGGGTTTCGTCATCCTCGACTCAGCGCTTGCCAAGCAGTTCCCGATCCGGGAGAAAGCTCATCTGAGCCTACGCGGCGAATTCTTTAACACCCTGAATCACACGAATTGGAGCAGTGTCAGCACCAGCCTCGGCAGCGGAACCTATGGCCAGGTGACGAGCGCACGCGATCCGAGGCGGGTACAGGTAGCCCTTCGTCTTGATTTCTAGACTTCTCACCGTTGTACTGCTGGCCGGCGGCCTCTCCGGCCAGCAGATTTCTTCCGCCTCACGCGAATTCCCTGATGCCTTACTGGTATTGGAATGGCCGTATCACGCCCGCCGAAACCCGGCGGCAGATCCATGCGATGATCGACCAGGGCGTCTATCAAGCCGTCGTGTTCCCATGGGACGGCATGGAACTCCACTTCCTCTCGGAAGTTTACTGGCGGCGGTTTGGAGCCGCACTGGCGATTGCCCGGGAACTCAAGTTTACTCTCAACTTCGCCGACGAATACGACTGGCCGAGCGGACACGCCTGGGACTTGAACAGCAATCAGCCGGAACTGAGCCGCGTGCTCGTTGCGCATCCTGAATACCGGATAAAGCGGCTCAAATACACTGAATCAATTGTTGATGGTCCCGCTGCTACACCTGCCCGGCCGGAACATGCCATCTTCTCCGTTGCCGCGCACTTGGATGGCTCGGGCCGGCCTGAGAGTGACACACTGCAGGTTATCGATACAGGCTGGAAAGCCCCCGCTGGACGATGGTTGGTGACGTCATACGAACTGATTCTTTCCACCGGCGGACCTAACACGCGTGTCGACCTGCTCAATCCTGATGCCGTGGATACGTATCTCAGCTGTCCAAAACCGCACCTTTTTAAGCAGACGCAATTAAAGGGCCAAACCTCATAACAATTCCGGGGAGGTCTGCAAGTGCATTCCCAACTATTTTCAAAAATCGACATAACCATCTCAATAACTTACAGCCAATCGCAAAACCGCCCGCCATCCCCCGAGGCTATTCTCAACCGAGAGGTACCACCAATGTCGTCGAGACAAACACGGAAACAAGCGCACCAGAATGGCGCAAAGGCAGCCGGGACGAAGTCGCCGGCCGGAATTCAGCAGTCCTCGAAGAACGCGCTCAAACACGGGCTCACTTCGAACATGATCGTCCTCTCCAACGAGTCCCACACGAAGTTCGACGAATTGCATCAAACCTACATCGAAACCTTCCAGCCGGACAACGGCGTGGAAATGGATCTCGTCGACCAGATGGTGGCCTCGCAATGGCGTCTTCGCCGCATCTGGATGATGCAAACCGCGGCCCTTGACCTGAAAATGGACCAGCAGGAACCGGAAATCGCCAAAAAATTCAATCAGATC
>JANXXV010000109.1 GCA_025350445.1 Bryobacteraceae bacterium
GCGTCTTCTGCGGGCTGGCAGACGGGGCGATCAGACAGAGGAGTAACGCGAGACAACACAACTTTTTCATCGGGGGATATCCCAAACCCAATTATAGTCCCGCGAGCCAGGCAGCAAGCTCAGGCGCTAGCGGAGCCTCGATGGTTAGGAGCGCGCCGGTGGATGGGCTGTTGAACCGGATGCGATGCGCATGCAGAAAAAAGCGGCCCATGCCGGCTTCGGCTGCGCCGTAGAGCCGGTCGCCGGCGACCGGGTGGCCGATGCTGGCGAGATGGACGCGGATCTGATGCGTGCGGCCGGTGCCAATGCGGACTTCGAGGAGAGTGAACTTAGCCAGGCGGCGGAGGACGCGGAATTCGGTGTGGGCGGCGCGGCCTTCGTCCAGGCGGGCGGTCATGCGGGTGCGGCGGACGGGGTCGCGGGTGATCTTGGTGTCGATGGCGCCTGTGTCTGGCGTGATGCTTCCGTGGACCAGCGCGATGTAGGTCTTCTCCACGGTCCGTGCGGCAAATTGACCGGCGAGATTGCGATGGGCGGCGTCGGTGCGGGCGACTAACAGGACGCCGCTGGTGTCGCGGTCCAGGCGATGGACGATGCCGGGGCGTTCGTCGCCGCCTACTTTTGAGAGCGATTGGAAATGGTGCAGCAGCGCGTTGACCAGGGTGCCGGAATGATTGCCTGCGCCCGCGTGGACTACCAGGCCGGCGGGCTTGTTGACGGCGATCAGATCGTCGCCGGAATAGAGAATTTCCAGCGGGATATCTTCGGCGAAAGCTTTGAGGGGTTCCAGGCCGGCGGGTTCGACGGTGATGCTCTCGGCGCCATGCAGTGTTGCCGATGGCTTCATGGTATGGCCGTCGACCGTTACGTTTCCGGCTTTGATCCAATCCTGCAATCGGGCGCGGCTGAATTGCGGAAGGTTCGCTTGCAGGAAATGATCGAGGCGCTTTCCGGCGTCGGCGTGTGAGACATTGAATTCGAAGCTCATGACTCGTTCGACGCGGCTGACGCTGCTGCTGTTATTTGTGACCGTGGCAATGGCTCGATTCTGCCATACGCGGATACTGTGGGTGGAGGAAGCGTATCCGGCCGCGGCTGCGGCGCAGATCTTGGATGGCAAGTTTCTGTATCGCGATATCTGGTTCGATAAGCCTCCGCTGTACGCGTTGTTCTATTTGTTGTGGGGCGCGGGGCCGGGGATTGGACTGCGTTTGGCGGGGACGCTTTTTGTGGCGCTTTGTTGCGCGCTGGTATTTCGATTTGCGCGGGAACTTTGGGGTGAAGCGGAAGGGCTGCTGGCGGCTTGTTTGCTGGGCTTCTATCTTACGTTTGGCATTCCGGCCGCGGTGATGGCGCTGGCTCCGGATTTGCTGATGATTGCGCCGCACATCGGGGCGGTGTATCTGGCCTGGCGCGGGCGGGCCTTCTGGAGCGGATTTGTGGCGGGAATTGCGCTGCTGGTGAATTCGAAAGGGGTCTTTGTTTTGGCGGCTTGCGCGTTGTGGGCTTATCCGGCGCTGCCGATGCTGCTGTTGGGATTTGCGGTTCCTCAGGCGATATTCGCGGGGGTGCTGTTCGCCAACGGCGCGCTGGCCGATTATTATGCGCAGGTGTGGACTTGGGGGTTGTTGTATTCGCGGGATGCGCTGGTTTCAGCGGGCACGGGCCTGGCGCGGACGGCTAACTGGGCTGGGTTTCACGCGACGGTTGTGATGGCGGCTGTGTGGTTCTTCCGGCGTGAGAAACGATGGCTGGCTTGGGTGTTTATATCGTGTGTTGCGGTGGCCGCGGGGTGGCGGTTTTTTCCGCGGTATTACTTTCAATTGCTGCCGGTGTTTGCGCTGGCCGGGGCTCGCGGCTTGCTGTTGATGCGTGTGCGATGGCGGGTGGCGGTGCTGTCGCTGCTGTTGATTCCGGCTGTGCGCTTTGGCCCGCGCTACGTGACTCTGGGAAATGATTTACTGCGCGGCCGGGCGCATGATTGGAGCGATATCGCGATGAACCAGGACAGCCGCCGGGCCGCTGATATCGTTCGCTCCATGGCTGGACCTGAGGACCGGTTGCTGGTGTGGGGATACCGGCCGGATGTTTTCGTTTACTCGGGAATGCCTGCGGCTACGCGGTTTCTGGATTCGCAGCCGCTGAGTGGAGTGCTGGCGGACCGGCATCTGACTAGTGCGCGGCCGACTGCGCCGGAGTGGGCGGAGCGGAATCGGCGGGAGATTGCCGGGATTCGACCGGCGTTTATCGTGGATGGGTTGGGGCCGCTGAACGAGGCACTGGCGGTTGAGCAGTTTCTGCCGATGGATGGGTATGAGGTTGCCGGACGGACGCCGATGTCGGTGGTTTACCGGTTGCGGCGGTGACGGCCAACAGCGGACAACAGTTTACTCGACTCATCCCCGTTGAAATGGGATCATGGTTTTCGCAGGATTTGGAGCCTGTGGGACATGTTTCAGATTGGTGCGCTCAATTTCTATGAGATGGATCGATGTTTCGAAAATACACTTCGAGTCATGTCCAATAGTAACCGGCCTGATAACGATACGCTGACCAAGAGAGACCTTGAATGGTTTGACGAGAGCCTTGGCTATCTTGATTTGGTTTTTGGTCCGGATCGTTTATGGTGCAAGACGACACTACAGTTATATTGGGACCTATTTGACCCAATAGTAGAAACCCCAACTTGGGTGTATGAATTGACTTGGGGAAAACTCAAACGGAAGGTAGAAACTATTCGTGCATGCCGGGAGGCAGAGCTTAAATCTTATCTATTTTTCGGCGAACTCAGATACGCGGATTTCTACACTGAGCCAATTGGACCCTGGAAGCCGGTTGTGGCAAAGTTTCACTGTGGAGATGATGTGGCGGAAGCCCGTCGGAGCATCGCGGTAGGACGTTTTACGGCAAGTGTGTTTCACATGATGCGCGTGGTGGAAAGTGGGGTTTTGACGCTCCAGGCATTTCTCGATGGAAGTCCTGATCCCAAAGCGCACTTTGGAGGTGTGCTTTCAAAGCTTGAAAACATGGTGCAGAAAACCAAGTTTGAGCACCTGGGCGCATATATGCAGTCACGACTTCCTTTCCTTAAATCTGTACTTCCGCAACTTCATTCGATCAAGGATGCGTGGCGGGGCAAGGTGGTACACGTCGATAGTAGGATCATTCCTTCCGGTGTGTTCGTTAAGGAGAAGGCAGTTGAAATTCACAATGCCTCGTTAGCCCTTATGAAGAACCTGGCGGAGAATTTGCCGTGATGTGTTACCTCGAATGTCGATGGAAACCGAGTCGCGCGGTTCGAGGCTCCAATGAAAAACGCGGCGGCTGTCGAACGCGATGTTTTTCAGAAGTGGCTCAAGGAATTGAAGGCGAAGCCCGGAGCACGCGGGGCGATGTCCCTTCCGCCTAACTTCAGGCCACGATAATCTCCGCTTGCCATTACGCGTCAACAACCTTACGGTATTGGCCGTGGATGCCGGGCGCACGCTTCTGCTGGACCGGGCGTTGATGATTGCCAAGGCCGACGATGAGGGAATTGCCATTGTTGGCTTGGAGCCGGAAACCGCGCGCTGAGTTGCTGGCGCATCTTCGACGACGAGATCATGTCATGAAAGGGCTCTGCGTCCGGAAGGGGGTTTGACAACCTATTCAAGTACATGATTGAATACTTGAATAATGGCCATTCGCCGCAATCGCGATTTTAAGATCGATCTCTTCGAGCAGTTCGCCCGAATTGGGAAGGCTCTCGCCAGCGGACGCAGGCTCGAAATCGTTGAACTCCTCGCCCAGCGTGAACGCAGTGTGGAAGATCTCGCATGCATGTCCAGCCTCACGACCGCAAATGCCTCGCAACACCTTCAGGTATTGCGCAGTGCCGGGCTGGTTGAAGCCCGCAAGGAGGGCCTGCATGTCCACTACCGCCTTGCTGGCGACGATGTGTTCCGCCTATGGCAGTCGTTACGTAGCGTTGGTGAAACCCGTCTGGCCGAGGTCGACCGCTTGGTTCGCACCTATCTGACAGACCGCACTTCTTTGGAAGCGGTCTCCCTGCGTGATCTCAAGAAGAGAATTCGCGACGGGGGCATAGTCCTGCTGGACGTGCGGCCTGCCGAGGAGTATACCTACGGCCACATCCCTGGAGCTCGGAATGTGCCGCTGTCCGAATTGAAGATGCGATTGGGCGGCCTACCAAAGGGGCGCGAAATCATCGCCTATTGCCGGGGGCCATATTGCGTTCTTTCTGACGATGCCGTCGCAATACTGCGCGCTAGCGGACGGCGGGCCTTCCGGCTGGAGCAGGGGTTCCCCGACTGGAAAGCATTGGGCCTGAAGGTCGTGTCGACCACGCAGGGGAGCGCCTCGAAATGATCTATTCCGTCTGGTTGTTCGCTTTGTCGCTATTGTTCATGGTCTTGGAACGGCTGTGGCCTCGAGCGCCGCAGCCCATCCTTCGCCGG
>JANXXV010000651.1 GCA_025350445.1 Bryobacteraceae bacterium
CGCAAGCTCACCGCTGAACTCTTCGAAGAGTTTCCGCACGGACAAGAACAATTTCGCTCCGCGCTTGGGGGCTTCCATCGGACTCGGCAAATGGGTGGTGCGCGCCAGCAGCGGAATCTTCTACGACCCCTTCCAGACGGACCAGTATCGCAAGTCGATCCTGCAGAATGGGTCGCCTATCTTCTATTCGGCCAATGTACTCCCAACGCAGCCGTTTGCACCGTCGTTCCCGAACGTATTCAGCGGCTCGCCGGCGGGCTTCACGCTGCCCGCCCAGGATATATTCACGGTTTCGCCCGATTTCGCCAGCCTTTACTCGATCAACGGCAACGTCTCCGTTTCGCGCGAACTTGGCGCGAACGCCGGTATTACGGCTACTTACCTTTACACCAAGGGTAATCGGCTGCCGATCTGGAGCAACCTGAACCTGATTCGCAACGGCGGAACGTTAGCCGATGGCCGCCCCACGTTCGGAACCAGCCGCGTGAACACCGCTTTTAACAACATTATCGTTGCGGAATCCGTGGGCTCGTCCGTATACAATGGATTGAATGTCACTTTCAACAAGCGATTCGGGCATGGATTTGACGCGTTCGCTACATGGACCTGGTCGCACTCGATCGACAATGCTCCCGAGCAAAACAACATAGATTCCGCATCCGCGTATTTGTCCGACGTGACGAATCGCGGACGCGACCGCGGCAACTCCCTCACGGACCGCCGCCACGCATTCAACGCGAACGCGGTATGGGAGACCTCGGCGCAGCTATCGTCGAAGCCTCTCAGCTACCTTGCAAGCCACAACCGGATTGCCCTGTTGTTCAACGCGCAGGCCGGCGAGAACTTCAACTTGGGCGGCAACCGGGTGCTGAATGGCGACACGTCCACAGGCGCCGCATTCCAGCGTCCTCTTTATGTAGGGCGCAACACGCTGCTGGCGCCGTCAACGTATGAGCTGAACCTGCGTTACTCGCGGATCTTCCCGATTGGCGAGCGTTGGAAGCCGGAGTTCTTCTTCGAGTCCACCAACATTCTGAATCATACGAATGTTACGGGAATCAATTCGACGGCGGGCGTGGATTCCACTGGCGCTATCGTTACACCGGCATCGCAGGCCTGGACCAGCGCGCTCGACCAGCGCCTGATTCAGTTTGGTCTGAAGCTGTCGTTCTGAGTTTTGCGGTGACGCCGCATCCTGTTCCGTCTGTGTAAAGGATGCGGCGCAAAATTTTAGCACCGCCGGCTTCCCCTCCGGAACCCACACTCTTCACGCCGAAGCATAGAGCCGCCGGTAGACTGCTGTCAGCTTCTGCTGAAACGCGGGACGATCAGTCAAAGGCGAATGATGCATAGCGGAACGCAAATTCTTTCGCATTCGACGCAAACCGGTAAGATCGGTTCCGAGTTGGCACACGGCGTCCACATACGCATCCTCGGACGTTGAAATATATTCCCCCAGCTGCAGGACCGACAACAGGCTTGCGCCAACCCGCGAAACGTGGGTGTCCCCAGCCAGTGTAATCACGGGCACGCCCATCCAAAGTGCTTCGCACGTGGTCGTTGTCCCGTTGTACGGGAACGGATCCAGCGCGATATCGACACTATTGTAGAGTTCCAAGTGACCTGCGAATCCGGGAACAAACGGGCATTGCCGCACTCTGGCCATATCAATACCAAACCCTTTGGCCCGTTCCGAAAACATCGCCCTTACTCCGGCATCGCTGAAAGACCGGCACTTGAGCAGAAGCTGCGATTGCGGAAGCCGCTCGAGGATACGAGCCCACGTGGCAAGCGTCAAATCGGAAAGTTTTGGAAGATGATTGAAACATCCAAGCGTCAGATGCCCCGCTTTGAGAGCAGGCAAGTCCGCCACTTCCGGAGAAATAGCCCGTGGTTGATAGCAGAGAAAGCACGGGTCAACGCGGACAAGCTCCTCGCTATGAAATTGTTCGACCGCTCCCACGGGGTCAGCCGTGGCATCGGTAATTCGGTACTTGATGGCAGGATGGCCGGTAGTGTCCGGATAGCCGAGGTAAGCGGCCTGGACAGGTGCTGCGCGCCACGAAAAGATGCCCAGGCGATTGCCGCCGGTGTGTCCAGCCAGGTCAACCAACACATCAACCCGGTCTGCTTGGATCTGGCGTGCTACTGCTTCGTCGTCAAGGTTCCTAACGTCCCGCCAAAGAGTGCAGAGCCGCCGGAAATGGGCGGTCACCGCATCCTCCTGAGCGGTATGCGAATAGCAGAGCACTTCCACGAAAGAATCATGCGGGTCAAGTATCGATTCGCAAAAAGCCGCCACGGAATGGCCGTGAAAGTCCTGCGAAACATAACCGACACGCAACGGCCGGCTGTGCGCTTCCGGACCGCGGACATGGTGCATCGCGGGAACATTCGGGACCGTCGAACCCCACTCTAAATGCTGGCGGAAGATTTCATCGGGAGCTATTCCGCTCGGATAGTGCAGTGCCAGCAAAAGGTTGGAACGCGCTTCGGAGCATAGGGGCTGCAGCCTGATGGATTGATGCAGCGAATCGATGCATGAGCGGAGTCCGCCACACCAGCCGTGGATGACGCCGAGATTGTTGTGCGCGGCCGCGTGGGTTGGGTCCAATCGCAGCGCGCTTGCGTAAGCTGCCGATGCTTCGGTGTATTGGCCAGCCTGGAGCAGAGCGTCGCCGTACCTGATGTAGATAGCGACGGACGCGATTCCTGCGCGCAACGCGTCGTTAAAGTATTCCGAAGCTTGGGCCGGCTGCGAAAGCGCCAAGTGGGCAAGGGCAAGCCTGAACGAGGCTTCAGCGGCAAGCGGTGACGTTAGGTCCTTGTAAAGTTGAATCAGGTCAAGGTACTGCCGTGCCGCAAGATACGCACGGGCGAGATGATCGCGGGTCGATTCATTGCGGTCGAGGCTAAGGGCCTGCTCGAAACTTAAGATGGCGGAGTCGTACTGTTCAGCGACAAGGTACGCGGCGCCTAGTCCATGGTGGAACGCCGCATCGAAGGGAGACAGTGAAACCGCGGTGCTTAATCTCTGAATGGCGACGTCGAAACAGCCCGTCCGCAGAGCCGCGGCTCCGGCAAGGTGCCAAAGATGCGCTCGGCCGGGTTCCGCTTTGAGCAAGGCCGAATAGGACTGCTCGATCGCCTGTTCCCGGCCGAGGTTAGTTGACATAGGTATCGGAGTTCTACCTCTTTTGAACCTGCACCATCACCTTAAGTGGTGACGTCAATCCGAAATACCGGATCTCCGAACTGCGTCTTGGAACCTGTATTAATCAGTCTGACAGTGGCCGCCCTCGCAGTGCCATCGTCTGGTAGTGCGATGTTGATCGTTGCGAATTGAGTACAAAACACATAATTCGCTTCTACGTCTTGGAATTTCCCTTTGATATTCACGTCCGCCATGCTATCTCCTTTAAAGTGTCAAAACACAGTGTCCAGCCTGCAGGCTGGGTTACAGATGCAGCATCGAAAGAAGGATTTGGAATCGTGCATCCTTGCGCAGTGGATCGTTGGCAGGATCGACCTTCAGAATTGTCAGATTGGGATCTCTGTTCCTGGCGGCTTCATTCAGCCACTGAAACGTGTGGTCAAGATCGCCCAATCCCAAATAAATTTGCGCTACGGCACATGCCGACGAGTTGTCCAACGCATGGGCAGCTTTTACTTCTTCCGCCAGCCGCAGCGCTTCAACCGTGCGCCCCGACAGAGCAAGGCAGTACCCAAGGGTTCCCAGAGTGTGGGGCGCCCGGTTCATCAACTTCACGCCATCTTCGGCAACCGAGATGGCGTCCGGCAGCTTTTTAGCCTGCGTGTAAGCCTCGGCCAATAGCGAGTAGGCATTGCGGAAAGTGGCGTCGCGTGCCAGCACCCAGCGTAATTGTTGGATCGCCGCGTCGGGCCGGCGCGCCCTGCTCAGGAATGCCCCATAAGCTGTATTCACAGCCAGCGACAACGGATCCAGATCCCTCGCTATTTCGATTTCGGCCAGCGCCTCATCCTGTTTGCCCAGCATCGATAGCAGTCCGGCCAGCCAGTGATGCGCCAGAGCAGACTCCGGATCCGACGCAACGGCCATCCGGAAATGTTGTTCCGCCGCTTGCCAGTTCCATCTGTAATGCTGTTCGTTCGATCCCAGGGCAAGGTGGGCCTCACCCATGCCGGCGTCCAGTTCCAGTGCTCTTGCCGCGGATTCGTCGCATTTTCGGATCGCTTCCCCGCGTGGCAATACGCCGCGAGGGGCGATGAGGTGATATGAGTTCGCCAAAGCCGCATGAGCGGCGGAGTAGCGCGGGTCAAGCTCAACCGCCTTCTTGAAACAAACAATGCTCTCCTTCAAGTCGGCCGGCGTTCGCCGCGCTGCGTAATATCGGCCAAGCAGAAACAGGTTGTAAGCTTCAGCGTTTCTGGTGGCACGTTTTTCGACGGAATCGATTTGTGCGCGGCTAATCTGAAAACGAAGACTATAAATTGCCGCCCGGCTGATGGTCTCCTTGATCATTCGCAGGTCGTCGCGCCCGGTCTCGTAGCTTTCGGCCCAGCGCTGCCTTCCGTCGCTGACATCGACGAGTTCGGCACTGATGTGGATTCTGCTCCCTTGCTTGCGGACGCGCCCCGACAGTACAGTCCCCACCCGAAGCTGATCGTGAATTTGTCTGGATTGGCCGGCCTTCCCTTTGAAAAACGCCGCTGAAGTTCTCGATACAACCCGCAAACCGGGCACGTTTGTGAGAACGTCCGCGATCTGTTCCGTCAATCCCTGGCTGATGTATTCAACATCCGGTTCCGCCGCGTCGAAGGGAATAACGGCGATTGAGTTCCTATAAAAAACCGGCGTGCCGGAGTTTAGAAATCCGAAGTAAAAGTACGCCGGCACGCCGACGCAAGCCAGGGTCGAGAGGCCTGCGACGGGAAACCAAGAGCGCCGGGCCATTCCAGGAACCGCGCTTGGTCCTGGTGAGATTTGGATTCCGGTCACCATAAGCGCTTCAACCACATCGGACGCCCGCTGGAACCGACGCTTCGGGTCGGAATGGAGGCACCTGAGCACCACGCTATCCCAATGACCCTGGACCAGAGGAACAATGGAGCTTGGCGACCGGGGAGGCGCTGCCTTCCGTTTCGCAAGTTCGGCCAGGGAACCCGTATCCGCATAAGGCAATCCGCCGGTGATCATCTCATAGATCACAACGCCTAAAGCATAGACGTCGGTTGCAACGGTCGCGCCTTCGCCTTTTAGCTGCTCCGGGCTCATGAACGCGGGTGTTCCAGCCCTGAGCGGTGTTTGTCCGGCGTCCGTGTGAATTGCGCGCGACAGACCGAAATCCATAATTACGGCGCGCGGAATGCTCCCTGGCGAAGGGGCGAGCATCACATTGGTACTTTTAAGATCGCAGTGTAAGATGTTCAAGCGGTGCGCCGCGGCAAGCCCTGCGGCGAGTTGTTGCGCCCATACGGAGGCCTCTCGTTCCGGGATTCTGCCGCGCTGTCGAATTTCCGATGCGAGCGTACCCCCCCGAATCAGTTCCATGGACAACAGCAGTACGTCTGGTCCGGCCGCTCGTTTATGTTTCGCAACGTCATAAACACGGCATACGTAATCGCTATTGATTTTGCGGGCCAGCTTTACTTCCTGCCGGAAACCGTTGACGGAATCCATTGAGATTCTTCCGGCGCGCAAGGTCTTCAGGGCTACGCGGTCGTTGAGTTCTTTATCCTCGGCCTCAAAGACTTCGCCCATTCCACCGCTCGAAATGAAGCGGACAATCTGAAATCTATCGGCAACCCATTCGCCGGGCTCAAAGCAAGGCCCATCTGAAACCGGGGAGCCTAGCTCCAACGCCAGGTTACGGAAATGCCCCTGTCCTTCCCGATGCGACCGCAACAGAGCTTCGACGTCGGCCCGGAGCTCAGGGTTGAGCAAGCAAACCCGATCGAGATACTGCACCCTTTGGTCGGGAGGCAACTCAAGGGCATCGGCGAAAACTGTTTTCAATAATGTCCAGTCCTCAACTTCAGGCATAGCCCCTCCAATCGGTTTGCGGGCACGGCGTTACTTCTGCATCCGCTTATACAACCATGCTTGTGCAAACTCCCAATCGCGCTTCACGGTGCGCACGCAAACGCCCAGCGAGTCGGCCGTCTCCTGTAAAGTCAGGCCGGCGAAAAGATGCAGTTCCACCATGCGCGCTTGCCTTGGCTCCTTCTTGCCGAGTTCTGTCAGTGCTTCGTCCACGCAAAGGATCTGGTCTATTGGCAACCTCTCGCTGCAAACGAAATCATTCAGCTCAACCCGCTGTGGATCGCCGCCTCTTTTCGCCGCCCGCCGGCCGCGTGCATGGTCTACCAGAATGCGCCTCATGACTTGTGCCGCGACGGCGAAAAAGTGGCTTCGGCTGTTCCAATCGGGCTTTTCCTTGTCGAAGAGGCGCAGGTACGCCTCGTGTACAAGGGCGGTTGTTTGCAGTGTGTGCCCAACCCCTTCATTGCGCATCTGCCGCCGCGCTTGCGCGCGCAAGTCGTCGTACAGCAGACTCATGAGTTCGCTTTCAGAACCAGCCTTGCCACTGCTGAGTTCTGTTAACAGTCGAGTAATCTCGCCGCCCTGCGGGCCGGAAATTGGCGCGGACATGAAATGAATTTCTGACCAGTTTACATCAACTTGCTCCATATCGCGCACAACTCCTTATATTTATCTCTGCATCGACAGCGCGTTCACCCTTGAAAACAGGTTTCTGACCTCGTCGGGCACCGCATCGTACGTACCTATAGGCATTGGTCCCAGCGACATATCGTGCACAGGCATCTCATAAAACATCATGTGATCCCACTGTTCCTTTAAGGCCGCGGCGTAGACAGGGTCGTTCTCTGAAAGACCGCGGGATTTACGGTAGAAACTCCATCGCGAGTCGATCCAGCCATGAAGACGCCAGAAACGCCGGTTCTTGATATTTACGAAAAAATCCTGCATCTTAATATCGCTCGTACTGTCGCTGAACCGGTCATGCAGGTAGCCATGAATGCCGCTTCGCGCATCGGGCGACTGGCGGCGGGGTTCGTCCGCGGTCGGCCGGAGAGCCGTCTGGATGAACAGACCTAATTCATCATCATCCTTAAATGTGGTGATTTGGTTTTCTATCGCCTCCTTGGCCTTCAGCTTTATATCGGAGAACGGACGATCGAATTGGTGGTTCTGAGGAACGGGATCATTCTTATCGTCAGGGTCGACAGGTACCTGTTCCCAACCTTGGAATAATTCCAAGCGGACGGGAAATTTCTGCTTGAGCATGGTCAGCATCACGCGGTGCATCGCCAAAAAATCCAGACCGTTTCCCGCCGCTCCTTCTTGCCGTGGCGCCTGGCTTCCGCCGTGGTCGGTAATATACTTCCGCCCGGGCGCAAGCAGAAAATCCCATAGGCGTGAACCGTGCCAAACAGCATGGTGTATGCCCCACATTTGCTCATCCATGAACGCTATGATTTCGTCGGGCATGCGCGGTTCGGCCATAAGTCTCCCTTTGTCCGTGCCGGAGGCGTCGCTCTCCCACTGCCACAAGAACACGCACCCGGCTCATTCTCTAGAGCGTAAACCAGTCGCCGCCGGTGCCAACAATCTTTTATGTCCGGTCGCTGCCTTTACCGGATGCCGGATTGAAATACGGCGTCACCGCTCCAGATACGTTAAACTCTCTCCGTGATCCGTACTGTCGCCGTCTTCTGCTACGCAGCCGCGCTTGTCTCCGCAGCCTCACCGTCCGATCTCCTTCTCTGGTTCGATACACCGGCCCGCCAGTTCACCGAATCGCTGCCGCTCGGCAACGGCCGCCTGGGCGCCATGATCTACGGCGGAATTAAAGAAGAGCACATCGTGCTGAACGAAAGCTCCCTCTGGTCCGGATCGCGCCAAAATGCCGACCGCCCCGACGCCGCGCAGTACCTGCCGGAAATTCGCCGGCTGTTGCTCGAAGGTAAGAACGCCGAAGCCGAACAACTGGTGTACGCCCACTTCAACTGCCAGGGACAAGGCTCCGCCAAAGGCCGCGGTAAAGACGCGCCGTACGGGTCCTATCAGACCCTTGGCAACCTGACCATCACCTTTCCCGCCGGCTCTTCCCTCATCCGCAATTACCGCCGCGAACTGAACCTTGGCAACGCCGTCGCGCGTGTCGAATACGAACAGAACGGCGCGAAAATCGTCCGTGAAACCTTTGTCAGCGCGCCCGACGAAGCAATCGTCATGCGCATCACCGCGGACAAACCGGGAGCCATCTCGTTTGAAGCCGCGCTCGACCGGCACGAAGGCGTCGACACCGGCAACGAAGGAGTAACCGGCCTGCTGATGACCGGCCAACTCACCAACGGAACGGACGGCAAAGGCACCCGCTACGCCGCCCGCCTGCGCGTTTTGCATCGAGGCGGTGAAATCTCAGCCACCCGTAAAGCAATCGCCATTCACGGCGCGGACGAAGCAATCGTCTTTGTCACCGCCGCCACCAGCTACCAGGGTTTCGCCGGGCGCAACGTCACCGATCCGGCTGACGCTTCCGCCAAAGACATGGAAAAAGCCTCCGCGCGGAGCTATGCGAATCTGCTCGCTACGCACGCCGCCGATTTCGGACGCTACTTCCAACGAACCAGTCTCACTTTGGGACCGTCGGATCCGGAAGCGAATGGAAAACCGATGCCCGTCCGCCTGAAGGCCGCCGCCGCGGGCGCCCATGATCCCGGTCTCGCCGCGCTCTATTTCCAATACGGCCGCTACCTGCTGATCTCGTCATCGCGTCCCGGAGGACTGCCCGCCAATCTGCAAGGAATCTGGGCGGAGGAAGTGCAAGCTCCCTGGAACGCCGACTGGCACCTGAACATTAATGTGCAAATGAACTACTGGCCCGCCGAGGTCACGAACCTTCCAGAGCTGCACCAGCCATTGTTTGCGCTGATCGCATCGCTGCAGGAACCAGGCGCGCGCACCGCCAAGGCGTACTACGGAGCCCGCGGCTGGGTGGCGCACGTGATCACCAATCCCTGGGGCTTCACTTCGCCGGGCGAGGACGCCTCGTGGGGCTCCACCACCAGCGGTTCCGCGTGGCTCTGCCAGCACCTTTGGGATCACTATCTCTTTACGCGGGACGCCGCGTTCCTCAAGTGGGCCTATCCAATTCTGAAAGGGTCCGCGCAGTTCTACGCGGACATGATCGTTGAAGAGCCGAAGCACAAGTGGCTGGTCACCGCGCCCGCCAATTCGCCTGAAAATGGATTTCGGCTCGCGGACAAGACGGTAGCCCACGTCTGCATGGGACCAACCGTAGACATGCAATTGCTGCGCTACCTGTTCGCGGCCACCGCGGAAGCGGCACGCATACTAAACGTGGATGAAGACCTGCGCAAGGAACTGACGGCGAAACGAGCGCGGCTTGCGCCCACGCGGATCGGGCCCGACGGTCGAATCCTGGAATGGCTGGAGCCGTACGAAGAGGCTGAACCCGCGCACCGGCACGTTTCTCATCTCTGGGGACTCTATCCAGGTTCGGAAATCTCGCCTGATGAAACTCCTGAGCTGGCCGCCGCGGCCCGCAAAACACTGGATGCGCGTGGAGATGCCGCCACCGGATGGTCGCTAGCCTACAAGATCAACTTCTGGGCCCGGCTGGGAGACGGAGACCGCGCCCACCGCCTTCTCTCCATGCTTCTATCGCCGGTGGGTCCGCACGGCGGCAGCTACGATAATCTGTTCGATGCACACCCGCCATTTCAAATCGACGGCAACTTCGGCGGGACGTCCGGAATAGCGGAAATGCTTCTGCAGAGCCAGAACGGAGCGATTCGCGTCCTTCCCGCGCTCCCCGGCGCATGGCCCGAAGGCAGCGTCACCGGCCTGCGCGCCAGAGGCGGCTTCGAACTCGACATCGCTTGGAAAGATTCAAAGCTGATCACCGCCATGGTACGCTCCAAACTGGGCGGCCCCTGCAAACTACGCTACGCGGGGAAGGTGCTGGAACTCAACACCAAGCCGGGGGCCGTTTATCAGCTCAACGCAAATCTGACTTTGAATCGATAAGCCGGACGGCGGACGCAGGAGTGACCAATCGCCTACTCAATGCTGACGCAATCCGTGTTGGCGGCGTTCGCCCTGGAACGGTGATTCAAGCTGTTTTTCGCATCCAACCGCTACAATCAACGGCAAATGCACATCCTCTTTGATCACAGAACACCCGGCCCCTTTGCGATATGGGCTCAAAGGTAACATCAAACAGGGCACCGTTGACAAGACGTTCCGATCCTCGTTCGACAGCTTCAACCACTTATCCGCAGTCACTAACAGATCAACGCACCCGCCTCGGCGGCATGGTATCAGCCGAATTTGGCTAGCCCTAAAATAGCTCTGATCGTTTTAGGCGCTCGCCGCTGCGTTGAAAGGGTGGGTGTTGCCGTTGATTCGTCTGCGACGGGGCGCTCCAACCAAGTAGAAATCGCGTTCGAGTAATCCCGCGTCTTGCCTCAAAGGTAGCTTAGCCACCAGTCGCGGCGACGCGCCTTCACGCCTGCGACCCAACGGCAGAACGGATAGAGCAGGGCGACGACCAAGGCCCACACAAGATAGACTTCCGGCAGTTCAACGCCATATCCCTGTGGGTAGAAGCGACTTGAAATCATCATCTGATGAAGTTTGAATCCCTGGATCACTCCTAGAAGCACGCTCAACAGGTGGATGAGGTACAAGTGCGCTACATAAAAAGCAAACGGGACGCGGCCGAACATAACCAGAGCATCCTTGATGACACCGGGAATGCCACCGGAGATGCGGTCGGCAAAGGCGCAAAGAATGGCTGCCGGACCCAGAGTCATCATCGCGTATAGAAGGCTCGGCGGATATTTCGTTACGTTTAGGAAGTCGATCAAAGTGGCCGTTATCCCGCCGGGCTGTACTTGCCATGGATTCGGATCGCCATAGATGCCTGAAGCGCGGAGGAGAAGAAAACCTAACGTCAGGCCCGCGCCCGCACGAAGCAAACGGGAGTCCCTGCGCGCCGGGGGCAGTTCAAAGACTCCTGAGATTCCGAAGCCAAGCAACATCACTCCGATCCAAGGCAGCAACGGATAGCGAAAAACGAACAAGAATGGCCCCATATGCAATGACATCGACGAATG
This sequence comes from Bryobacteraceae bacterium, assembly GCA_025350445.1. The sequence continues at coordinate 11,152 of JANXXV010000651.1, forward strand.
CAGGGCGACCCAAACCGGCCATTGTTGGTCGAGGAGTTGGCTGGCCGGCCAAATCGGATCTAGCAGGTTGTGCGCCGCGACCACCGCAACACCGAGAGCAAGACATGCATTCCGTCCAAGCCACTGCAGTCCGGAGAGGACCACCATGCTCGCGCCGATCGCCCATATCACCTGCATGGAAATCCATATCAACCCTCCGGCTTGGGCGATTCCGGCGGGTGAGAAGGTCCAGGCAGTAGTGACAACAAACATTTCTACAAAGATGAGCCACACGCCGCGCGTGAAGAGGAATCGGGCCAGCTCGCTTCGGCTCTTTCTTGCCGCCATCAGGCCGGCACTGGCGCCTGCCAGCAGCACAAACACGGGTGCGCAAAAGTGCGTGATCCAACGGGTTGCGAACAATCCCACGGAAATATTGGGGTTCGCCATCGGGTCCATTTCGGCGCCGGCCAGGAAGAAGTCCCTGACATGATCGATCGCCATAATAATGATCGCCAGCCCCCGAAGAAAATCGATGGCAGTGAGCCGATAGGAGCGGTTGCTTGCCGCGTTGGGAACACACCCCTGTGGACCTGCGGTAGACCGCAATGTTGCCATGCGCCCCCCAGTATACATGCTCGGGAGCGAGCGCCCGCTGGCATGAAAACCGAGAAATCGCGCGGTGTTTACCGATTCCCGATGCCTTGGCGCTTGTGCCCGAATCACGGCGCACCCGGCAACCAGCTCACCTGGCGTAGCTGTGGCCCTTCGGAAGCCAACCCGCTAATTAACCTCAACCTAATTTTCAGAACCTCGGGCGCTTTCCCGCTACAATAAGCATCTATGCGGAGTATACTCACCGTCTTCCTGCTCGCTTTTCCCATCGCCGCCGCGGCGCAATCGCCGGATTGGAACAAGGTCGACGCCGAGGCGCTGCTTCACTACCAGGCGCTGATCCGCATCGACAGCACCGATCCTCCCGGCAATGAAACGCAGGTCGTCGAATATGTGAAGAAGGTTCTTGAAGGCGAAGGAATCCCCGTCATTATCACTGCCCGCGAGCCCAACCGCGCCAATCTGATCGCGCGGATCAAAGGCAATAGCAGCAGGAAACCCTTGCTGATCATGGGCCACACGGACACCGTGAAAGTGGACCCGGCCAAGTGGGTGTACCCGCCCTTCAGCGCCACCCGCACGGACGGCTACATCTACGGCCGCGGCACACTCGACGACAAAGACAACCTCACCACGGCAATGATGACGATGCTCTTGCTGAAGCGGGCGAAGGTGAAGTTGGACCGCGACGTGATCTTCGTTGCCGAGGCGGGTGAGGAAGCCGCCACCCTGCCCGGCATCGAACATCTCATCAACGAAAACTGGAAGGACATGGAAGCCGAAATCTGCCTCGCCGAAGGAGGCAGCGTAAGCCGCCGCAACGGGCAGGTCCGCTACGCCATGGTGCAGACCGCCGAAAAACTTCCCAAGGGTGCAAAGCTGATTGCCAGAGGACCCGCCGGGCATGGCTCGCGTCCGCTTCGCACCAACGCAGTGTTGCATCTTTCGCGCGCCGTGGAACGCGCCGCCATGTGGGACCCGCCAATGCGCTTGAACGATACCACGCGCTACTACTTTGAACGGCTCGCAACGGTGAGTTCGCCCGAGGAGGCCGCGCGATACAACGGACTGATGAATCCGGAAAAGGCCGCATCCATCCGCGGGTATCTCGCTGAGCACGAACCCGGCGCCTACTCCATGCTGCACACTTCGATTTCGCCGAACATCATCAGTGCCGGCTATCAGGTGAACGTGATTCCCTCCGAGGCGGAAGCCACGCTCGATATCCGCGCGCTGCCGGACGAGGACATGCCGGCGTTCCTCGAAATGCTTCGCAAAGTCATCGATGACCCCGCCGTGGAGGTAGTGCCGAATACCGGAAACAGCCGTCCCGCCGCGCCGCCGTCTTCCATTACATCTGACGCCTTCAAAGCCATCGAAGCCGCAAATCGGAAGATTTATAAAGCCATCACGCTGCCCATGATGAGCACCGGCGCAACCGACATGGCCTTCCTCCGCACCAAGGGTGTGCAGTGCTACGGCATCGGACCCATGATCGACGAAGAGGACGCACCGAAAGGCTTCGGCGCGCACAGCGATCAGGAGCGGATCCTCGAAGAAGCGCTGTACAAGTTCCTGCAATTCAATTGGGAAATCGTGACAGTGCTGGCGGCCTCGAAATGATGGAGGAAATACCCTTCGCGGCCTACAGCGAACGGGTCGAAGCCGCGATAGCGAAGTCGTACGGCATTCGCGTAGTGACCAGAGATATTCCAGACCCGCTAACCGGCGATCTGGACGGAGCTGAGATCCATATCGATTACGCGGTCACCCCGGCTCAGCGCCTTTTCCTGCTGGCGCATCTCTTCGGGCACACCGTGCAGTGGAACGCGCAACCGGAAACCTTCGCGCTTGGTCAACTGCATCAGCCGCCGGTGGACGAAGCCCTGATGGGCGCAATCTTAAATTATGAGCGGGAGGCAGCCAGCTACGCACTTGGAATGCTGCACCAGGTCGGCATCGTGGAAATCGATCAGTGGCTGTCCGACTACACCCAGTGCGACATGGCGTATTTGCAGCATTACTATAGCACCGGGGAGACGAAGGAGTTCACCAGCTTCTGGCGCGACCGTGCTGCGCTTGTAGAAGCCAAGCCGATTCCGCGGTTCGTTCCCAACAAACGAGTGATGCGCGGCGACGGCCTTGTGATCTGAAGACGAAGCCCCGGTAAGTGCAGCGCTTGACCCGCCCCCGGAATTCGTACGAAACCAACTATAACTTTGATGAAGAGAACAGTTGTCAGCCTTGGGGTCTGCCGGAGCAGCGGAACCTTTTCCCATACCTACAACACTGGACCGGGTAAACCGGTGATATCCTCTTTTGAGGAACCCGCGCAAAACGGACTCGCTTCCGGCGGCCAAGTCCGCGGAGTTTCCCGTTCGATTGGCGCCGCCGGAAGCGGCCTTTGCGCTTCTAAGCATTCCGGCCTGGAGCAATCACCACATGCGGATGTCCGCCTTTGCCGCAACGTCGTCCCCCGCCCTCTCTCACCCGAGGGCGCGATCAAGTCCTTTGAGAAGCGCCTGCGCCCGATCTTCGCCCCGCGGCACGAAGATCCGAAGGTCACAAGATGCCCCACGGGGGAATGCTCAGCGATGCCGATGTCGCCGTGCTCGAACATTGGATGTCCTGAATCTTCCACGCCGGCAGCAAACGAGAATGTCCACGCGCCCGCCATCTCGCTCCTGCGCACCACCATCCTGGAATTGCTCGTGCTCGATAAAACCAAACTCACCAATCGCTCCGGCCGCTGCCAGGTTACGCTACCGGCCGTACCATAAAGGATCCATCTCATGAACAACAAAATAGCTCTCGTGCTTCCCTGTCTGATGCTGGCCGCCTGCGCACCGGCTCCGGCCCCTGAGCCCGCCAAGCAAGCGGAGCCCGCTCCAATCCCTGAAATCCGCGCCGAACTCGTGGTCAGCGATCCCAGCTGGGGCAACGCCGAAGGCCCCGCGCTCGATTCAAAGAATAATCTTTACTTCACCTCCCGCGGAACCTGGAAAGGGATCATCCGCTGGAACGCGGCCGAGGGCGCGAAGCACTATGCGGAAGTAGCAACGAAAGCAGGGCCAGGCGGCCTATGGATCGACGATGCCGACAATATTTTCCTCACTGCCACCGATGAGCGCGAAGTATGGAAGCTCTCCCCCGCGAAAAAAGTCACCGTCGTGGCGAAAAAAGGCTTCGAAGCCGATCCCAAACTAGCCAAGGGTCCCAACGATGTTGTGACCGCCAAGAACGGCACCGTCTATTTCACCGACCCGAACGGATACTACGGCGACGCGCCGAACGGCACCGTCTACCGGGTCAACCGCGCCGGCAAGACGCAAGTCTTCAGTGCCGAAGTGACCGGACCGAACGGCATCCTGCTCGGCCTGGATGAAAAGACGCTGTATGTATCGCACAACGTCGCGAAGGCAACTTCGAAGATTCACAGTTGGCCGCTCAAAGAGGACGGCAGCGCGGGTGAAATGCACGAGGTTGCCACCATACCGGATTGCGTGGCGGACGGAATGGCCATCGACAGCCAGAGCGGCATTTGGCTCACCTGCTACAGCTTCGGCGCAGCCTATCGCGTGACACTCGACGGCAAGATTACCCACAAGATCGCCACGGAACAGAAGGGTATTACGAACATCCGGTTCGGCCGCGGCGCCGATCATCAGAGCCTTTACCTCACTGGCTCCGACATGGAACGCGTCACCGGCTATATTTACCGTGCGCAGGCCCCAGTGCCGGGTGCGCGCTAATCACCGGATCGAAACACGCCGCGATCCGGTTTCTCGACCGCGCGCCTTGCAATCTAGGGTGCCGTCCCGGCTAATTCTTTACAACATGCTACTGGGCGCAAGAGCGCTCGCCCCTCGGCGAGC
>JANXXV010000124.1 GCA_025350445.1 Bryobacteraceae bacterium
GATCAACAAGTTTCAAATTAGAGCCATGGCGAAAGCCTATTTCGCTTTGCCGAAAGTTATAGTTAAGTAGGGAAGTTAAGTAGTAAGGAAGTTAAGTAAGTAAGGTAGTTAAGTAAGGAAGGTCGAGTCCGATGCGAGACAGCATAACGCAGGATAACAGGTTCATTTACGTCGAGACGCCCCTCGGAAAGGACAAGCTGCTGCTGTTGTCCTTTAGCGGCTATGAGGAAATCTCAAGGTTGTTCAGCTTTCAGCTCGAGATGATCTCCACCGACTTCAAGATCGACTTCGCGGCTATTGTAGGAAAGAATGTCACCTTTGGCCTGCCTGGCGACCCTGACGGAAACATGCGGTACTTCAACGGTTTCGTCACCAGGTTTTCGCAAGCGCCCGGCTTTGCGGGCAATGCCCGCTACCAGGCCGAAGTCTCTCCCTTTCTCTGGTTTCTGACGCGGGTAGCCGACTGCCGCATCTTTCAGAATAAGAAAGTACCGGACATCATCAAACAGATTTTCGCCGACAATGGACTGCACGACTTTCAGGACGAAACCCAAGGCAGTTACCGCGAATGGGAATACTGCGTGCAATACAGGGAATCGGCTTGTAACTTCGTCACCCGGCTGATGGAGCAAGAGGGCATATTCTTCTATTTCAAGCACGAGAACGGAAAACATACGCTGATCATGGCGGACCATTCGTCCTCCGACAAATCCTGCCCCATCAAATCCGATTTCCGCTACGAGGAGAATACCGGCTCCGGAGTGAATAAGGACGAAGACATGATCAGCACCTGGCGGCTGGATCACTCCATCCGTCCCGGCAAGTATTCGATCAACGATTTCAACTTCAAAACCCCGACGCTCGATCTCACGGCGAACGCAAGCGGCCAGGTGAGTGAGGGCGGAAACACAAATTTTGAAGTGTTCGACTATCCCGGCGAATACGACACCAAGGCGGAGGGCACAACGTATGTCGGCGTAAGAATGGATGAAGAGGAGGCCCCTCACGCGGTCATCACCGGTTCCGGCAATGCGCGCCCGTTCTGCGCCGGCTTCAAATTTAAGCTCCTGGAACATCTTCGCGCCGACCAGAACGGATCGTACCTCTTGACTTCGGTTCACCACAACGCCTATGAAGGCGGCACCTACCCGGGCTTGAATGGAGGGGAAGAGGAAGCGCTGTATTCGAACACATTTACCTGTATCCCCATTGCTACGCCGTTTCGTCCGCAGCGCCTCTCGCCGCGGCCTCAAATGCAGGGGACGCAAACCGCATTTGTCGTTGGCCCTAAAGGGGAGGAGATCTATGTCGACAAGTACGGCCGCGTGAAAGTTCAGTTCCATTGGGACCGGCGCGGCACGTACGACGAGAAGAGTTCCTGTTGGATTCGAGTCTCGCATTTGTGGGCGGGAAAAGGCTGGGGCGCCATTTACACGCCGCGCATCGGGCAGGAGGTAATCGTCGATTTTCTGGAAGGCGACCCCGACCGGCCCATTATCACCGGCCGCGTCTACAATGCCGATTCCATGCCCCCGTACGCGCTTCCGGATGAGATGACGAAGAGCACCATCAAGTCCTACAGCACCAAGGGCGGCGGCGGGTTCAATGAGTTCCGGTTTGAGGATAAGAAAGGCAAGGAACAGATCTTCCTGCATGCCGAGAAGGATCAGCACGACCGCATCAAGAACGACCGGCTAACTTTTATCGGCAACGACACGCACATGATTGTGTGGCGCGACCAACTGGAGAAAGTAAAGCGGGATAAACATCTGCAAGTTACCGGTGACCAGAACGAAAAGGTGGGCGGCACGGTCTCGCTCAGCGCCGGCTGCGACCAGGAAATTAAGGTCGGAAAGAATTATGCGCTTGATGCGGCGATGGAGATCCATCTCAAGGCAGGCATGAATATGGTGCTGGAAGCCGGGGCGAGCCTCACCCTGAAAGTTGGCGGCAACTTCATCAACATCAATCCAGCCGGCGTGTTCATCAAGGGCGCCATGGTGATGATAAATAGCGGCGGCGCCCCCGGCAGCGGTTCCGGTTCGCATCCCGCGGCCCCGAAAGATCCGCTGGAAGCCGACGATGCCATTCCCGGGAAGAAACCGGAAATGCCGCCGCCGAAAACCCCCACCGCTTCCACTTACAGCCCGGCCGCAATCGTGATGAAACAGGCCGCCCAGTCAGGCGCGCCTTTTTGCGATATATGACCGGCCTGATGATACCGGCCCGTGAGGCCGGACGACAAAAGAAAAATGGATCGAGATGAAAAATAATATTCAGTTGATCGACCGCGAATTGTTCGAGGAGCCGGGTGTCAATGCGTTTGCCGTGCTGGATGGCGCTTCCGTTCCCGGCTTGGTCCAGTTGTTGCAGCGGTGCAGCCCGCAGTACGAATGCCTGTATCGCGGCGAACTCAAGCCAGATATCGCGGAGGTTGCGCCTTACCTCGTCCAGTTGGAAGCGGGTACGGAGTTTACGGATCTGGTGCTGGACCAGGGTTGGGGAAAACATTGGGCCCTGTTCGCTTTGACGCCGGAGGACCTTTTCGCCATGCGCCAGCACTTGCGAAGATTTCTGACCGTACATGACAGCACTGGAAAACCGCTCTTGTTCCGCTTTTACGATCCGCGCGTGATGAGCGTCTATTTACCCACCTGCCAGCCGGCTGAAGTGAAAGAAATGTTCGGCCCTGTTTCCAGGTACTTCATGGAATCGGAGTCGCCCGATGTCGCGCTCTCGTTCCAACACAAAGACGGCTCGCTGGCGCAAAAGAAAGTGCCGTTGACCGGCGTTCCGGGAAGAAAATAAGGAAGCCATATGCCAACTGGTCCCGCTGCCAGAATTACAGACAACGTTTTGCACCCGCTTCCCCCGGTATTGACGCCCGGCCCTGGAAGCTTGGATGTGCTCATTGGAATGCTGCCCGCTTGGCGCGGCATTCCCGCAGCAGCCGCCGCCGGGATTATGGCGGCGAAGAATGCAGCCGACACGGCGCTCAAGGTCGCCGCTGCCGCCACGTTGACCGCCATGGGCACGCCGGGCGCTCCCGCGGCGAAGTTAGCGGAAGAGACGTTGAAGACCGCGACACTGGCCAGTATGACGGCAGCGATCATGAGTGCCTCCGGTGGCGCGGATATTCATGCTTGTGTGACCCCGCTTCCTCTTCCTCCCCATGGCCCCGGTGTTGTCGTCGACGGAAGTAAAACGGTGTTGATCAACAACCTGCCGGCCTGCCGTATGATGGACACGATCATCGAACCATTGGGGCCTCCGAATAAAATCGCGAAGGGCGAGCCCACCGTGATCATCGGCGGCTAGTGCAGGATGTTCAAAATAACCAGACAGCCTGGGACGGCGGACCCCTTGGTCCGCGCCTCGGCCCCTGCCTCGGCTTTCCGGATCACAAGCGCCATCCAGGCGGATGGCCGCGGCCCCGGTGAACCGCCGTCCTATCCGAGTCCCTGGCGTGCTGTCCCGGCTAATTCTTTACAACATGCTACTGGGCGCAAGGTGGGGCAGACACCTTGTCTGAGCGCTCGCCCCTCGGTCGCGCTCTTGCTCCCATCGCCAACTCTTACGGGGGACAGGACTCTGGCCAATTTGCGGACACTACACATGTGTTATATCCGCGAACTCGCCAGGCGGATCGAATCCTGCCGTTCACGCCTGTCCAGCTATTTCCTGGACAGTGCCCTAAACGGAACGAATCTTCCAACCGGCCGGAGGCCTCCGGTTATCCGCGATAGAGACCGTTATGAATGCCAGAGCTGTAGTCCTTTTCCTCATCACCTTCACGGCGATCCTGCTGGTTGCCCTGATCGCGTTCCCGTTCCTGCCCGCAATCACCGGGGCAATCGGGCTCGCCGTCATCACGCACCATCCCTACGACTGGCTCAGGACGAAGATCAAGAGCCGAAACGCGGCGGCAGGTCTGATGCTGACGCTGGTGATCCTGGTCCTGATTATTCCCGCGGCGTTCGTCGTCAGCGGAGTGGCCCGCCAGATCAGCCAGGCCGCGCGTTTCTTTCAAGGGCCGGACTTCCAGCGGAGCGTCACTGCGCTGTTGGCCCGGTATCCACGAATGGCGTCCTCGGTTTCCCGCATCGAACAGGAGTTCGATCTGGGAGACGTGGTCCAGCAAAGCGCGAAATTCGTTGCCTCCCATGCGGGCGGCTTTCTTGGCCGCTCCGCAACTACTCTTACTCAACTGGTGCTCATGCTGTTCACCCTCTTTTTTCTGTATCGCGACCGGGAAGATTCCATCCGCATGTTGCGCTCCCTGTTGCCGTTCCAGGAACAGGAAAAGGGCGTTCTTCTGTCCCGCATTTACGATACCCTCTGCGCCACCTTGCAGGGCAGCCTGAGCATCGCTCTGATCCAGGGGACTCTCGGTGGCGCCATGTTCTGGTTGCTCGGCATCCCGGCCGCACTGTTGTGGGGCGTGTTCATGAGCGTCATGGCGTTGATACCGTCGCTAGGCACCTTCCTGGTTTGGGTGCCCGCCGCCATTTACCTCTTTCTGAGCGGCCAGCCCTGGAAATCCGCCATCCTGTTTGCCTGGGGCGCCCTTGTGGTTGGAACTATCGACAATATCCTGTATCCCACACTGGTGGGTGCGCGATTGCAACTCCACACGGTCGCCGTACTTTTCTCGGTTCTGGGCGCGATCGCACTGGTAGGGATTCCGGGAATAGTTCTTGGGCCGCTCATTTTGAATGTAACTCTGGCGCTGATTTCGTTCTGGCAGGAACGGCCGCCGGGTTTCCGGAACGCCTCCACCGGCAGTCAATAGATCCCATCTCCGGGTAACCCTCCTGCGCCACCGCTGTGCTTTTCGCGTACCGTCTGCCCATTCGCGCCGAAGATTTCTATTGATCCAACTGACAGGCAGCCGGATAATGCTGGCCGGAGTCTGAGTCCTCATTTAGGGTGACTGCAATTCTCAGAGTCTATGATGAGACCAGTGGATATCGTCATCGTCGGTTGCGGGTATACCGGAAGTCGGGTTGCGTCCAGGCTGCTGTCGGCCGGTGCCCGCGTGCGGATCACCGTCCGCAATCCGGAAAGCGCCGCGGCGCTCAAACGGCAAGGCGCGGAAGTGTTCGCCTGGGATGCCGCCGATCCACAACCGCTTCCCATACCGGAAGGATCTGCTCTGCTGCACTCGGTTCCCTCGCTGCTGATCTCCGGCCAGCCCGCCGATCCCACTCCGGCACTCCTCGCGGCGTTACGCGGCACTCCTTCGCGCGTCGTCTATCTGTCCACCACGGGAGTCTATGGGTCCGTCCGCGACGTAGATCATCGCACGCCGGTCAATCCGCAATCGAGCCGCGAACAAGTCCGCGTGGATGCCGAAACCGCCGTGACAGCAGGCCCCTGGTCCAGCCTCATTCTGCGGCCCGCCGCCATCTACGGACCCGGCCGGGGCATTCATGCTTCCATGGCGCGCGGCGAATACCATCTGGTTGGCGGGGGACAAAATTTCGTATCGCGCATTCATGTGGACGACTTGGCATCGCACGCGGAGGCAGCGCTGCTTTCTGTTGTAGCGGGTGCGTATCCGGTTGCCGACGAACATCCCTGCTCCGCTTGGGAAATTGCCGAATTCTGCTCGAGCCTGTTGCGCGTCCCCATGCCCGGGACGGTGCGGGCCGAGGATGTTCACCACACCCGACGGGCCGATCGCCGTGTGGATGGCAGCGAAATACGCCGCTTGCTGGCAGTGCCGCTGCGCTTTCCGTCGTACCGCAGCGGAATCCCCGATGCCCTCCTCCAACCGGCAACCCATCAAGGGTAACAGCAGCGGTAACAGCGCGAGGCTGTCCGGTTCTTGAGTGGCATCGTGTTTCCGGATTGGCTAGTGCCGGCGGCAAGAGCGGTTGGAAACGTTGCGGCCCTGATCCTAATCCCGGCAGTTCAAATCCTGTGCATCGTGCCAAGTCGATCACATAGCTCAGAATTTCAACTGCCTCGCGGTTCACCATTCGGGTAATATCGCATTCCGTGACAACTGCTTGCCGGATCTAGGTTGAAAGAAGTTTGAGCCCGCCGAGCCTCTATCCCAGTTATGCTATCATCGCGTCAACCAACCATTCCGGATGCCTGCTTTCGACCAAAATCGGCCCACCGTTCGAGCGAAGGGATTCCAAAAGCCTGCATCGCATCCGCATGTCGCGGAAAAACCCGCGGACAAGATTGCGGAAAAGGGCCTCGAAAAGGCGCCTCGGGCCCCAGCGCCGCCCCCAAAGCTGGTTGATTTTGCCCCTCCTGCCGCCGTTGCGTCCAGTCCGGTCCCGGAAGCCCCCGCGGAGCAGCCATACGGGGACCCCCTCGACGATTCGCCGGCCAACTTCATCGAGTCCGATCCCTTCCTGCCGCCGGATGAAATTGAGGAAGCCGTCCCGTCAACTCACTTCGGGCCGCCAGCTCAGCCGGAAACCTCCGCCTATCCGTCCGATCAGGATCCAACGCGAGTCTCCAGACGCCAGTGGTGGAAGCACAATTTATACGTTAGGTCTGGCCGTGAAGCGGCCGACAATCCGCAATAACCGCCATGACGAACATAAGAAATATTTCTGTCTGGCTAATTCTCACCGCGGCTTGCGCCGGCGCTACAATTGTCGCGATGAAAGCCTGGGACGGGCCCTTGGGACTCCGCACGCGGATAGCAACGTTCGGACACTTCGGCCAACCCTGAAATCGTTGTCCACCAGGACGAATTCTCGGCTACAATCATCTTACTCATCTGAATTGTGTTTGAGCCTCAACTCAAGCTGATCGGGTTGGCGGAATACTCTCGGATGCCGGAATGGAGGCGAGCAAATGGACCCTGAACGGCTGCGGCCGCAACGAGAAGATGCAAAAATGCAGCGCCCGGATCGTGAACCGCAAATGCAACGTCCCGGCGATGGCTCAAACGAAGTTCCGCCCGCGCCTAACCAAACCTCGGGCGGCCGCACAGGCGCCAAGTCTTCGGGAGGATTTCTTCTCAAGATCCTGGCCGTGGTCCTCCTCGCGGTGGCCGGTTGGTTCTATTTTGGAAACTCCCCGGCCGTCTATACCGGGCCCGACGATCTGGCGCCAAATTATCAGAAAAATAAAAATTCGAATCCAAATACTCCCGCCGTATTCGCTGCGAAAGACATCGACCATGCGAAGACCGACGCTGTGAAAGCCGCCGCTCTTCGCGGCGATGTCCTGCCCGGCATCCTGGATCCGTCGCCCGCCTTCATGGAAGCGGCCAGGAAAGGGGAGGTCACCTTCTATGCCGTGCGCGTCTATGACACTTGCGCCGAAGATGGCGACGTAGTCACTATACAGATTCCAATCGGCGGCAGGATCGGGCCAATTCCCTTGACCATTGCCGGTACTACCATCTCCATTCCCGTTGTCTCGGGTCAACCGGCCCAGGTCACAATCGTGGCCGAAAAAGATGGCGTGGGCGGCGTTACGCTTGGGGCGCAGACCAGCACCGGAATCTGGTACAGCAGCGTCCTGCCCGTGGGCGGGACCGAGACCATGCTGTTAAGCGTGCAGTAGCGGAGACCGGCTATGTGGGCCAACTTCGTTGATCTGTGGAATAAGTCCGTATACTTCCAGGGAGCGGTGGTACTTTTTGTAACCGGCGTAATCTTGATGTTGAAGTAGCCAGGCACACAAGGAGCAGGGTGCAGAATCCGATTATCAGAATATTAATGCTGTTCGTCGGAGCCTATACGGTGCTCACCGTTCTGGCCAAGGTCAGCCCGCTCGATAAGATCGTCGTTCTGCTCGCCGGTTTGTTCGCCGGCATCATTTGGCTGGCACGTTACAACCGCACTCTGCTCTATTCGCTCTCGCTGAAGCCTGGCATCGGCCCCGCCATCCACGCGGCGTGCAAACTGGCTCAGGAACAGCCCCCGGTCGACCCTTCGCTCGATGGCCCCAGTGAGAGCGGCACGGCTAAAAAGTCGCCCGACGAAGCGGAATCCACCAGGCTGCTGCTTCATTCGGACGGCGATTTCGCCTCCGCCGCGCGCCAACTCAAAGATGCGATTCGAGGACACAATGACTCTATCGACGCGCTGGCCGATCAGATCCGCCGCAACGTGCAATTGCGCGACGGCGGTTCCACCCAGGTTTCCATGCCGCCCTTGGGGGTTTTTGTTCTCGTGGGTAACAAGGGATTAGGTAAAAGGTCTCTTGCCACCGAAATCGGATACCGCATCTATAAAGGCTCCAGCGTTTCTTTGCTCGATGTCTCGGATCCAGGCGCGCACGCCGGCTTGCTGGTAGCGGAGGCGCGCTCCAATCCGTTCACCTCGTTTGTTCTGGAAAACTTTCAGGGTTGTTCCAAGGAATTCCAGGAGGGTCTGCTCTCCA
>JANXXV010000652.1 GCA_025350445.1 Bryobacteraceae bacterium
TAGCCGCAAACGAAACTTCGCTAACGATCCCTGTCCCTTCCCGAATGGTGATCAGCTTGTCCGCAATCACATTGGCGAACGACTGGGTACCGCCATTGGGCCACCGGACGTCAATCGCGGCGGTAGTGATCGGACCGAGTCCGAAGTGCAGTCGCGAATCGTTCACCGATAAAAAGCTGGATTGACTTAGCACTTCCTGCGCCTGCTTCCTGGAACCGTAGTGTACAGTGACTCGCGCCCCGATCGCGCTGCGATTGGACTTCACGCCGATGAGCTTCACCTTAATCCAGTGGCCGCCGCTTGTGACATCGTTGCGCAGCAGCGACGGAGGCTCGTCTAAGTTGATGACTACCACGTCGACATCGCCATCATTATCAAAGTCACCGAAGGCGCAGCCGCGGCTGGAATGCACCGCGGATTCCATGCGCTCTTCGAAGTGGCCGCCGCCAAGATTTCGAAAGACAATCGCCGGAGTGCGGTAAGGGTACTGCGGAAGCTTCGCTTCCACTTCAGGATAGACATGTCCGGTGACGTAGAAAATGTCCGGCTCCCCGTCATTGTCTAGATCGGCAATGCCCGCGCCCCAGCCCACGTAGCGCGTCTCCACGGCAAGGCCGCTGGAGGTGGTGACGTCGTCAAATCGCATGCCACCGGCGTTGCGGTATAGCGCATTCGTATCATCGGCAAAGTGCGTCTTGAAAATGTCCAGGCGACCCTCAAGATGGACGTCGCCCGCCGCAACGCCCATACCGGCCTGTTCCTTGCCATCGTCATTCAGGGCGGCGCCGGATTCCACTCCCACCTCCGTGAAAGTGGAATCGCGATTATTGCGAAACAGCAGGCTGGGAGTCGAATCGCAGGCGACATAGATATCCGGCCATCCGTCGTTGTCGAAATCGGCGGCAATCGCGGTGAGCCCATAGCTGCCCTTCGCTTTCGCGATTCCCGACGGGACACTAACGTCGGTGAAGGTGCCATCCCCGTTGTTGCGATAAAGTGAGGCGCGGCCGTGTGGCAAGCCAAGCGGGCCGCAGTTCACCGGCACGCCTTTCCAGTTGCAATAGGATTCGCCGCCCGGTTTGGGCACACGGGCCGGATCGAAATCCACGTAGTTCGCCACGAACAAATCCAGATGGCCATCGCGGTTGAAATCCAGAAACGTGCACCCAGAGCCCCAGCGCCGCCCGGTCTCAAGCAAGCCCGCCTGTTTGGTCACGTCAGTGAAAGTTCCGTCGCCGTTGTTGCGATAAAGAACATTTTGGCCCCAGTACGTCACGAACAGATCCTCGAACCCATCGTTATTGTAGTCGCCCATGCAAACGCCGCAGGCCCAACCGGTGCGCTGGAGTCCCGCCTTCCCGGTGACGTCGCTGAACGTGCCATCGCGGTTGTTCTTGTAAAGCCGATTTGTGGCATTCGATGGTGCGCCCTCCAGCCGCGTGCCGTTCAAAACAAAAATATCCAGCCATCCATCGTTGTCGTAATCGATGAACGCGACACCGCAACCGATGGTTTCCAGCAGGTACGTTTTTGTGGCCGGGTCGCCATAAACGGTCCGCTGGTGAAGCCCCGCTTGCCGGGCAACGTCCGTGAAGCGCGAATGAAACGGGCGTCCCGATGGTTTTCCGCGTGGCGCCGGGGCGACAGACCGGCTGGCCACGCCTTGTGCCCATAGAGGGGCCGCCGCGATTAGACCGGCAGCGGCACGCCTCGATAGTCTATTCATTCACAAACGGGACTGCAAAGTTGCCGTCACCTCCCACATCGGTAAGGCGGAAATCAAAGCCCCGGAAAGGCACGGTCAGGCGCTTATCATCCGTACCGCGTAACGCCGGCAACGTTGTATACAAATCGTGCAGGGTGACCTCATCTTCGGCGGCTTTCACTGCAATCGCCATCGGGGGGAACCGATCGGCATATCGTCTTTGATGCTATCACCGGCCGGCATTCAGCCCAGGGGTTCAACCACTTTTCCCGCCATATGCCTAACTTACCCTCGCCTGTCCGAAGCGCATGCCGGTGCGAACTCCTTGATGACGCGACCCACCGCTACATCGATCCATCATTACAACGGAGGACCGTAAGTTCTCGCTCTCTTCCCAGCCCGTATCTTACTCTGGAAGCAACGCCAGGACGGCCTACACGCGGCCAGCCCGCATGCCAAGTGTTCTCCATTGGCGCAAACTGAAAATCCACGTTCCCGAAACGGTGAAGCGGCCCATTCGCGGATCCAGCCCCGTTCCGGTTGTCACCCGCATGGCCAGCTTCACAACCACCGCCTAATCCGCGAGTACGGCGGATGATATTCGAGAAGGCCCTCCCGGGCAGCCACTCAGGAAGAAATAAAGCTACCTTAGAATCGCCCGCGCTAACGGGTGTATCCTGAAATTTGGCGGGGCCGTGCGCGCCCCGGCAGTACGTTCTGCGAATTCGAAGCCGAGACGGTAAAACTTCATCTATTGTATGATCCTCCTGGGCCGTGGATAAAGGGCAATTTTCGAACATGGGACCGGCGAAAGTGATCGAGTGCCCGCAATGCGGATCGCGCTATCCGGATGGCACGCTCTCTTGCTCCAAATGCCGCACTCCCTTCGATGTTCCCACTGTGATTGCTGAAGTGACCCACGGCGGTACGGTGCGCATGGCGCCGTTCGGCGATTCCTTAGCTTCCAACTCCTTTGCCCCCGGTAGCATTCTTGCCGACCGCTACGAAATTGTGGAATTGCTGGGAGAGGGCGGAATGGGCACGGTCTACAAGGCCCTGGACCGCGAACTGGACCGGATGGTAGCGCTGAAAGTGATTCGGCCGGACCTGGCGCGCAACCCGGAAATTCTGGACCGCTTTAAGAAAGAACTCATCCTCTCACGCAAGATTTCGCACAAAAACGTCATCCGCATTTTCGATCTCGGCTTGGCCGGCGGCACGAAGTTCATCAGCATGGACTTCATCGACGGAAAAGACCTGATGAGCAAGCTGCGCGCCGACAAAAAGCTGGCGCCGCGTGAGGCGGCGCGCATCATGGCGGACGTTTGCCGTGGTCTTGCGGCCGCGCATGCCGAAGGCGTGGTACACCGCGATCTGAAACCGCAGAACATCATGATGGATCCGCGCGGCCATCCGGTAGTAATGGATTTCGGGATCGCGAGTTCACTCGAAGACCATTCGCTCACCCGCACCGGAGTACTGATGGGCACGCCCACCTATATGTCTCCCGAGCAAGCCCAGGGGATAAAGGCGGACGCGCGCTCCGACCTCTTTACCTTCGGCGTGATTTTCTACGAACTGCTGACAGGAGATGTCCCTTTCAAATCGGAGACCATGATGGGCCAGCTTCTGCAGCGGGTGCAGGAGCGCGCGCAACCGCCGATTGTCGTGAATCCCGCGATCCCCGCGGTCTTGAGCGACATCGTGGTCAAGTGCCTGCAGCCGGACCTCTCCGCGCGCTATCAGAGCGCGAACGAGATTGTCCGCGATCTGGATGCGTGGCTCGATCCAGCCACCCAGGCCACCGTCCGTATCACGCTGCCGGCAGTCAAGCCATTAAGCGTGGACAAGGGACCGTCGAAGCTTGCGTTTCCCCGCAAATGGATCGCGGCCGTCGCAGCCGTGGCCGCGCTGGTTGCGGGCGCGGTAGTGTATCGGGCAAAGTTCATGGGTCCTCCACCCAACTTGAAACCGGTCACCATGCTGATTGCGGATTTCGCAAATGGCACGGGAGACCCGGTGTTTGACGGCACCATCGAACCAATGTTGAGCATCGCCATGGAAGGGGCATCGTTTATTACCTCGTTCAACCGCGGCGAGGCGCACCGGGTTTCGGCGCAGTTGAATAATGGCGATATGAAAATGGATGCGCCGAGAGCCCGGTTGGTGGCCTCCCGGCAGGGGATCAACGTGGTGCTCAGCGGGTCCATCGATCGCAGGGATAACGAATATGTGGTTCGCATCCGGGCCATAGACGGCCTGTCCGGCAAGGAGATTATCGCCCGCGAAGCGGGTACCGCTAAGAAGGAAGACGTGCTCGGCGCGGTGGGTAAGCTGGCGGCCCCCATTCGCCAGGCCCTGGGAGACGCTTCTCCCGAATCGGCAAAGCTTGCGGCCGCGGAGACTTTCTCGGCCTCGTCTGTAGACGCGGCGCATCAATACGCAATGGCGCAGGATTTCCAGTTTGCGGCGAAGTGGGACGATGCGATCCTCGCCTACAACAAAGCGATTGAGCTGGACCCCACGCTCGGCCGCGCCTATGCCGGACTGGCCGTGGTGAATGCGAACTTGGGCCAACGCGATGCAGCGGCGCAGTATTTTCAGAAGGCGATGGCGCACATCGACCGCATGACGGATCGTGAGAAGTTCCGCACGCGAGCCAGCTACTACCTTGCGGTGCGGAACACGCAAAGCGCCATCGACGAGTTGTCGAAGCTGGTGCAGCAGTACCCGTCGGATTCGGCGGCGCTCAACAATCTTTCGGTTGCCTACTCCTACCGGCGTGAAATGACGAAGGCCGTCGAAGTGGCGCGCCGGGCCGCCGCAATTTATCCGGGGAATGCCCTGCCGCTGATGAATGTAGCGGCCTTTTCGTTGTACGCCGGCGATTGGGCCGGCGCGGTAAAGGAAGCGGGCGCGGTGCTGGTGATCAATCCCGAATATGCGAAAGCGTACATTGTTCTCGGCATGACTTTGCTCGCGCAGGGCAAGGCTGCCGAGGCGGAGGAATCCTATCGAAAGGCGCAGGGACTGAGCGCGCGCGGTGCCTCTTATTCGGCAAGCGGTCTGTCGGATCTGGCGCTTTATCAGGGACGGCTGGCTGACGCTTCAACGATTCTGCGACAAGCCATTGAGGCGGACGAGGCAAATAAGTTGACCACGTTTGCGGCTGTAAAGATGACCACGCTGGCACAAACGCTGCTACTGCTCGGACAGAAGCAGGCAGCGCTCGCGATGGTTGAGAAAGCCCTCGCATCAAGTAAACAGGAAGAAAATCTGGTTGCCGCGGCGGCGGTCTATCTGGCGGCAGGGCAGGAAGCCAAAGCGCGGGCGCTCTCCGCCGAGTTGCGTTCCCGGCTGGGGCAGGATTTCCAGGCGTACGCGAAATTGATCGACGGGCAAATAGAATTGCAGCGCGGAAATGCGCGCGGCGCGATTGATCTGTTCAAAGACTCGATAAAGATTGCGGATACGTGGATGGGGCACTTCGGATTAGGCCGCGCGTATCTGGGCTTTAATGCATTCCTTGAAGCGCAATCGGAATTCAGCACCTGCATGGCCCGGCGGGGCGAAGCGGCGGCACTCTACCTGGACGAAGTGCCCACATATCATGAGGTCGGCATACTGCAGTACTACATGGCGCGGTCCCTGGAAGGATTGAAGAGTCCAGGGGCCCCGGACGCATACAAAGTATTTCTAGCGACGCACAGGGTGACCAATGAGGATCCACTGGCGATGGACGCTCTGCGGCGTTTGAAGTAGCAATAACGAGCCGCTCTAATCGCAGTTGAACGTACGTACGGCATTGCCGCTTAGGCGCATAAGTCAATAATCGTATTCCCTAACTCACTTCTTTCGACCTCGCCGATGTGTCCCTTTAGCGTCCCGGTGCAGGCAGTTCCGAACGCAGATCGTCGTGATGCTCGACAATTATACGGCGGATCAATTCGCGTGATGGCGCCGGTGCCCAGTCCGCACTCGGCAAACTCTCACACATATCTTTATTGAACGAGCCTCGGCCAGAGCATAACCCGTCCCTGTTCGGCTAGCTTGTGACCAGAGCCACAAAGCCGGAAAGGAAGCGGATTTCAGCTTGGCGTCACGATGAGCGGACCTGGGCACACAAGCCCCAAGCTCCTGCGGAAGTTGGCGCAACCGAAGTCGCAGGCCCTGGTTCAGATGGCCCGAATCGGCTATTCACAAACCCGCGGCGTGGTTGTCCGCGTGCTACGGAGATTGCCAGCGGGAACCGGATTGCGCAGCAGAGCCTAAGGTGTCGCGCGAATCAACGGCCGCTAAAGGCGATCGAATGACCGATCGGATCGACGGGTATCGAACTGTGATTCCAGGAATTGATTTCTGGAAGGACATGGTTCCGTGCCAGGCTGCATGCCCCGTTCACACCGACGCCGGCCGTTACGTTCAGCTTATTGCGCAGGGTGAATACGAAAAGGCCTATCTCACCGCGCGCTCGCCTAATCCATTCGCGTCAGTCTGCGGCCGCGTGTGCGCGGCTCCCTGTGAGGATGCCTGCCGGCGCGGCAAGATTGATGGACCGGTCAGCATTCGCGCCTTGAAACGGTTTGTGACCGAGAAGTTCGGTGTCGAATCGCTTGCTCCCGACACGCAGGCGAAGCTGCTCCAGATCGAGACCGAGCCCGGAAACAAAACACCGTGGCACCTTCCGATGTTGCGAATCAGCCGAAAGAACATGGCGCAGGGTCAGAAAGTCGCCGTGATCGGTGCCGGCCCCGCCGGCGTCTCTTGCGCGCACGATCTGGCGTTGATGGGCTATCGGGTGACCATCTATGAGGCAAGTGAAGCGCCGGGCGGAATGATGGTCCACGGAATCCCGGAATTCCGGTTGAACCGCTCGGTGATCGATAAGGAAATCGACCGCGTCATCGGCATGGGTGTCGAACTCAAATTGAACGCACCGCTGCGTGTGGGCTTCGGTATTCAACAATTGCGCGAGTTGGGGTTCCCGGCGATCTTCCTAAGCATCGGAACGCAGCGCGGCCGCGACTTGAACATCGAAGGCTCTGAGCTGGATGGGGTGGTGAAAGCCGTCGATTTCCTGCTGAATGTGAACCACGGCTATCGCGTGAATCTCGGCCGCCGCGTGGTCGTCATCGGCGGCGGCCTGGTTGCGTTCGACGCAGCCCGGATGGCGTTGCGGACCGCACTTGAGGATGAACAGAACCGGCCGGGTGGCGAAGGCGTACTGGCTTCCGCCCTTGACGCGGCTCGTGCCGCGATCCGTGCCGGAGTGGCGGACGTCCGCATGGTCAGCCTGGAGTCGTTTGACGAGATGCCCGTCATGCGCTCGGCGCAGGGCCGTGAAGAGTTCGACGAGGCGCGCAGGGAGGGCATTGTTTTCCAGCCGCAGCGAAGCGCCAAGCGGTTTACCGGCGGGAACGGCCGCGTGCGGGCGGTCGAATTGATAGGCGTCCAGCGCACCTACGACCAGGATGGCCGCTTTAATCCCGTGCTGGACCCAGCCATTGAAGAACAGCTCGAAGCCGACACAGTAATTCTAGCGATTGGCCAGCAAGCGGACGTTGCTTTTCTGAAACCTGAGGACGGCATTCAGCTAACACCACAATTCAGCATCAAGGTTGATCGGGACACGCTCGCCACCTCTGCGCCGGGAATTTACGCCGGTGGTGACGCCGCCTTCGGGCCGCGAAACATCATCGACGCCATAGCCAACGGCAAGCGCGCCGCCCTGTCCATAGATAACTATCTGCGGGCAGTTGAAGAGAAAGCGGATTTCCGGCTTTCCGTAACCAAGATCCCCACCCGGTCATACATTATGCCGGAGGACTACGACCACTTCGGCCGCCAGGCGCCTCCGACGATTGACCTAAACCGCCGCACAGGAATTTCCGAAGTGGAATCCAGCTATTCCGAGCCGGAGGCTCGGCGTCAGTCCGAGCGCTGCCTGCAGTGCCATGTCCAGACTATCTACGATCCGGAAAAGTGCGTGTTGTGCAATCGCTGCGTCGATATCTGTCCAAAGTATTGCTTACGGCTGGTGCCGGTCGAACAGCTCGATCTCGACCCCGGGGATGCACTGCGCGCGCGGCAATTCTATGGCATGGACGACGCGGACAGTTCCGGATTGTCGGCAATGATTAAGGACGACGAGAAGTGCATTCGCTGCGGCTTATGTGCCATCCGCTGCCCCACCGACGCGATGACGATGGAGGTTTTCTTTTATGAAGAGCATGAAGCTGTTTCGTAGATCCGCCAAAGAATCCGTTGTTGTGGCGGGCGGCTCACCCACCAGGCGGTCTTGGATCGAGCGGATCGGCCTGGGAGCATTGCTCGCCTCCATCGCGGGCATGGGAACGGCGATGGTGCGCTCACTTGTACCGAATGTTCTATATGAGCCGCCGCGGCGATTCAAGGCCGGGTTGCCCGAGCAGTTTCCGGAAGGCGCGACGTTTCTCGAAGACCAGCGCGTCTTCGTATTCCGCGAGCAGAAGACCTTCTACGCAATCTCGGCTGTCTGTCAGCATTTGGGCTGCACCGTGAAGCTAGTCAGTCTCAACCAGCCGAAGACGATCACTGTCGACGGTCATCCGGTGGAGGAGCATCGTGAATTCCAGTGCCCCTGTCACGGCTCGAAATACTATGGCAACGGCGTCAATTATGCCGGCCCGGCGCCGCGGCCGCTCACCTCGTACCGGCTCGCGGTTTCGCCCGACGACGGGCAACTGATCGTGGATTTATCCCAGCCGGTGGATCGCGGTTTCCGCCTCTCGGTCTAAAGGAACCAGCATGACTACGAAGAAATCCATCTGGGAGAGAGTTCTCTGGACCTGGAAACCGGCCACGGAGCGGGAAGCCGGAGACTCGGTAGTCCGCAACCTCCTTCTGCACTGGTTCCCGGCGAAGGTCAGCCGCGAAAGCCTGAGCTACTCCTATTCGTTTTGGCTTGGCACGGTCTCCGTGGTGCTCTTCGCGCTGCTAAGCCTGACGGGCATGGTTCTCATGTTCTTGTACGTGCCTTCCATCGAGCGCGCCTATCAATCCATAAAGGACCTCGAGTACGTGGTCTCCTTCGGCTCGTTTCTCCGGGCGGTGCACCGCATTGGAGCCCACTTGATGGTGGCCGTCGTATTCCTGCATATGATGCGCGTATTTCTCACAGGGGCCTACCGCAACGGAACCGCCGCGCAGCAGAATCGCCCGCTCAACTGGGTCATCGGTATGATCCTGCTGCTGGTCACATTCTTCCTCTCCTTTACCGGCTATCTGCTGCCGTGGGATCAACTGGCTTACTGGGCAATCACGGTCGGCACGAATATCGCCAGCGCGGCGCCGGTCATCGGAGACCAGATCCGGTTCGTGCTGCTCGGTGGCAATCAGATCGAGCAGAATACGCTGATCCGCTTCTATGTGTTGCACTGCTTCTTCCTGCCGGTGCTCGTCCTCTTTCTCTTTTCGTGGCATATGTGGCGCGTGCGGAAAGATGGGGGCCTCGCCTGCGTAGACCGGTTGTCGCTGGAGCAGAAGAGCGAGAAAACGGCGCCCGTGAAAGTCAAGACTTATTCCCTGCTCGGGCTGGCACGCGGGCGGTCGGTCCACGTGGAGACGGCACTGGTCGATTACGACCGCCACACTGTTCCCAGCTCGCCGAACCTCACGCGCCGGCTTTTGGTCGTGACCTTGGTCACGATACTGGTTGTTTCAATCCTGGCGATGCTGGTGCCTACGCCGCTCGAGGCTCCGGCCAATCCCAATGTGACGCCCAATCCGGCGAAGGCGCCCTGGTATTTCCTGTGGCTGCAGGAACTGGTCACCGACACGACAATTCACATAGGAAGCGTGACCATTAACGGCGCACTGGTTGGTGGCATTTTGCTTCCGGGTTTGCTGATCCTGGCCGCGATCGCATGGCCGTATCTCGACCGCAGCCCCGCCAGCGCAGTGGGCGTGTGGTTTGCGCGGGCACGGACCCGGCAGAATCTCGTCTTCCTCGCGGTGGTCATCCTGATCCTGATTCTTACGATTGTAGGTACCTTCCTCCGGGGGCCGTACTGGAAATTTTTCTGGCCATGGGAGGCCTGGCCGCCCGTACCAAAGAACTTCTGAGAGAAAACATATGGACTCAAAGAACCGCGACACTCTTTGGATTTACGTTTTCGGCGCTGGGATGCTAGCTCTCACGGGCTATCTTTACTGGGAGCAGTTCACGCCCGGCTGGAAGGAGCATCAATCTGAGTTCCAGGACATGGTTGCCAGGAAGTTTGGGCAGCAGCGCGTGACAACGATTCCGGCCGGCATCCAACAGGTCTGGGTGAAGGAAATAAATCGCACCGACCGCTGCACAACTTGTCATCAGGGAATCGAGTGGAAGGGCTTTGAGAGCGCCCCCAATCCTTACCGCACGCACCCGAAGGGGATCCTCGAAAAGCATCCCATCTCCAAGTATGGGTGCACCATCTGCCACGGCGGCCAGGGTTACGCCACCACTGCGGCCGAGGCTCATGCGGTCGACGCCGAGCACTGGGAGCAACCTCTATTAGACTCAGAGGTCGCCAAAGCCTACTTGGTCAGCGACCGCAAGGCGCTGCTCCAGAGCAACTGCAACGTCTGTCACCGCAACGATCACGAGACCAAAGGCGCTGATTACATCAACTCCGCCAAGCAACTGTTGCGCGACAAAGGTTGCCGCGCCTGCCATACCATCAACAACCGTGGAGGCGTCATCGGCCCGAATCTTACCTACATCGGCGATCAGAACCCCGAGCAATACAACTATGCGCGTATGCCGGGCAAGCCGTCTGTATTTGGCTGGCACCTGGCGCACTTCAAGGATCCGAAA
>JANXXV010000142.1 GCA_025350445.1 Bryobacteraceae bacterium
GCCTTGGACGCGAAGCGCGGCAAGAGTTTCACGCGCATCATCAAAGAAATCATGATCGCCGCTCGAAACGGGGGCGACGTGGATATGAATCCCCGTCTCCGCACGGCAGTGCTCGCCGCGAAGGCGGTGAGTATGCCCGCCGATAACATCAAGAAAGCCATCATGCGCGGCACCGGGGAACTGGAAGGCGGACAGATAGAAGAGATCATGTATGAAGGCTACGGTCCCGGCGGGGCGGCCATTGTAGTGAATGCCGCCACCGACAATCGCAACCGCACGGTGAGCGAGATCCGGCATATGTTCTCCAAGCAGGGCGGCAACATGGGCGCTGAGGGTAGTGTGGCTTGGATGTTCGATCGCAAGGGTCAGATTCTGATCGACAAAGAGAACGCCAAAGAAGACGACCTGATGAACCTGGTTCTCGAAGCCGGCGCGGACGATTTGCGGGACGATGGCGATCAATGGGAAGTTCTTTCGGCGCCCGACGCGCACATGGGCGTAATCGCCGCCGTTGAGAATGCGAAGATTCCGATGGCCGCCTCCGGCATCGCGATGATCCCGAAGAATCTGGTGCTGGTTGCCGGTAAACAAGCCTCGGCGATGCTGCGGCTGACTGAGAACCTGGAAGAACACGACGACGTACAGAGCGTGTTCTCTAACATGGATATCGATGAGAAGGAGATGGAAGCCCTGGCATAATGAGGGTTTTGGGGATTGATTGCGGTACCGAGAAGACCGGTTACGGGTTGATCGAGAGCGATGGCCTGTCGCATAGGCTGGTCGTGGCCGGAGTGATCCGCACCAGCCCCAAAGATCCCCTGTCAAAGAGGCTTCTGGAAATTGGGGACGGCCTGCGCAAGGTTATCCGCGAATTTCATCCCGATGGCGGCGCTATCGAAGAAGTCTTCTATGCGGTGAACGTGAAAACGGCGTTGAAGTTGTGCCATGTGAGAGGCGTTGCCATGCTGGTGATCGCCGAGGCGGGGATTTCGCTCGGGGAATACTCGCCGCTGGAGATTAAGACCAGCGTTGTGGGGTATGGACGCGCGGAGAAGCAGCAAGTTCAACTCATGGTTTGTTCGCTCCTGAAACTGGACAGGCAGATTGAATCCGAGGACGCCTCCGATGCGGTGGCGGTGGCTATCTGCCATGCCACGCATCTGTCTTCGTTGGCGAGAATAGGAGCGGTTGCCCGATGAAGCTTTGCGCCGTTTTCGCGTTGACGGCTGTTCTGGCCCTCGCCGATACACCGAAGGTCACTTATTCCAAATCGTTTCCCGGCAGTGTTCCGGCCTATGTCGAGATTGAGGTTGCCTCCGACGGCAAGGCGATCTACAAGGAGACGCCGAACGATCCCAGTCCGATCGCCTATCAAATGCCGGAGGACGATACAAAGGCCATCTTCGAGCTTTGTGAGAAGCTGGAGCACTTCAAACGTCCGCTGGATGCCAATCTGAAAGTTGCCTTCATGGGCAAGAAGACCTTCAAGTACGAGAACGGGGCGGAGAAGAGCGAAACCACTTTCAACTACTCGCAGGATGAAGACGCGAAGCTGCTGCTGGACCGGTTTGAGAAGGTCTCCGAGACGCAATCGCTGTACTTCGATCTGGAGCGGACCATCCGTTTCGATAAGCTGGGCGTTCAGAAATCGCTGCTGCGGATTGAGGCCGCGCTGGAGCGGAAGCGGCTGATCGGCGGGGAGAGATTTCTGCCGCTGCTGGACCGGATCGCGAAGAATGAAACCTATATGCATATGGCCCGGGAACGCGCCGCTGCGCTGGCTGATTTCTTTCGCAAGGACAAAGCGAAAGCGGAATGAAGTTTCTGCGTATCTTGGCCGCGGGGTTTCTGCTGGCGGGGCTTAGTGCGGCGCAGCGGAAGCCCGAGACATCTCTTGCGCCTTCCGATTTGGAGCAGAAGGAGCTGCGTGACGCCTTGGCCGAGGCCGGGAACAGCTCGGTCGATTTCGCGCGGGTGTTGGAGCAGCATCTGGCGAAATATCCGGATACTCCACAGAGGCCTGAGCTGGAATTGGCGCTGGTGAAGGCCGCCATGGAAGCCAAGGACGACCGGCGCATTCTGATCTGGGGTGAAAAAGTACTGGCGCGGAATATGGATGATCCGCGGATTCTGGAACGGGTGACGCGAATTCTGTTGAACAGCGACGATAAGGGCAGCGCGGAACGGGCGCTGAAGTATTCGCGCCGGTTTGAAGAGATCATGCGGATTCTGGATAAGGAAGAGCCGCCCTCGACTACCAATCGAGGGTTGCGGGCTGACGAGATCGATAAGGCTGTGGGTCGCGCGTTGGTTTTTGAGGCTCGGGCTAGCGGGAATCTGGGGCGGGTGGCCGAGGCGCTGGCGCTGGCTGGTAAGAGCTTTGACACTTACCCAACGGCGGAATCGGCGCGGGAGATTGGCAAGTGGCTGGTGAAGTCGGGCAAAGAGTCCGAGGCGATTGCGCACTATGCCGATGCGTTCGCGCTGGCTGACACGGACCGGTTGAAAGACCGCGCGAACCTGGCAGAGCTGTACCGCAAGGCGAAATATTCCGAGGCGGGGCTGGGCGATATTGTGCTGGAAGCGTTTGACAGGACCGATGCTTTGATGACGGCGCGCAACGATGCGCAGCGGGCTCTGGACCCGAACGCGAGCCTGAAAAATGCGATGGATTACACCATCACCGCGTTGGATGGCACAAAGCTGCAACTCTCTTCGCTGCGGGGCAAGGTGGTGATCATGGACTTCTGGGCCACCTGGTGCGGGCCGTGCCGGGCGCAGCATCCGCTCTACGAGATTGTGAAACAGAAGTACGCGGCGAACAATGATGTGGTGTTTCTAGCGGTTGCCACCGATGAAGAACATACACCGGTGGCTCCTTTTCTTGCGGCGCAGAAGTGGAGCGGGAAAAACGTTTACTTCGAGGATGGTTTGGCGAACTTCCTAAGAGTGTCTTCCATTCCGGCCGCGCTGATTATAGATAAGCAAGGCCGGGTGTATAGCCGGATGAATGGCTTTCTGCCGGACCGGTTTGTGGCTATGCTGAGCGACCGGATTAGGGAAGCTTTGGAGGTCCGGTAGATGAAGTTCCGCCGTGTGATCTGGATTGTGCTGGATAGCGTAGGCATTGGTGAGATGCCGGACGCCGCGGCTTACGGCGACGTGGGTAGTGACACGCTGGGGAATATTGCTAGAGCCGTGTTTCAAGGCCGGAGCGCGACCTGGGGGTCGCGCGCGGACGAGGGCGTCCGCCCCACCGCTTGGTTGCCGAATCTTTGCCGGTTGGGGCTGGGGAATATTAAACCTCTGCCGGGATTGGCGCCTGTCGACAAGCCTGTTGCGGCCTTTGGGAAATGCGCACTGGCGTCTCCGGGTAAGGATACTACCACGGGGCACTGGGAGATGGTTGGCATCCATCTGGAGAAGCCGTTTCCGCTGTTTCCGAATGGATTTCCGCCGCGGATCATGAACGAATTTGAAAGCCGCATCGGCCGCCGGTCTTTGGGAAATTGTGCGGCTTCGGGAACGGAAATCATTAAGCAGTTGGGCGCCGAGCATGTGCGCACCGGATCGCCTATCGTTTATACGTCGGCCGATAGCGTGTTCCAGGTGGCCGCGCATGAAGACGTGATACCTCTTTGGGAGCTTTACAAGATCTGCGGGACGGCGCGGGAGATTCTGCGGGGCCCCTATGAGGTGGGCCGGGTGATTGCGCGCCCCTTCACGGGGCCGGTTGGTGCTTTTACGCGCACTGCGAACCGGCACGACTATGCGGTGCCGCCGCCCAAGGACATGCTGCTGGATCAATTGGACGCGCTGCATGTTCCGGTGTTCAGCGTGGGCAAGATCTTCGATGTTTTTCTGGGCAGGGGGATTCGCGAGCAGGAGAAGACGAAGAGCAATGCCGATGGGATGGCTAAGACTCTGGAGGCTATGGGGGATACTCCGGACGGTTTGATTTTCGTCAATCTGGTGGACTTCGACCAACAATTTGGCCATCGGAACGACGTGGAAGGGTATGCGCGCGCGCTGGAAGAAGTGGATGGGTGGCTGCCAAGTTTGGACGCTGCATTGCGGCCTGGCGATCTGGTGATTCTTACCGCGGATCATGGTTGCGACCCGACTACGCCTAGTACGGATCACAGCCGGGAGTATGTGCCGCTGTTGGTGTATGGTCCGGGGACTGTTTCCGTCAATTTGGGGACTCGCGCTACGCTTTCGGATATCGGGCAGACGGTGGCGGAGAACTTCGGTGCGCGGTTGAGCCGGGGTAGCAGCTTTCTGGCATTGCTTGGGGGCAGGCCGGACGAAGGCGTCCGGCGAGGTCCCGGGGGACCGCCGTCCTAGGAGGTTATGTCGATGGTTGTGCGGCTTGCCGGGAACCTGTTTGCGCTTGGTTTGATCGGGTGTTCCGCGCTGCACCCGCAGAGCGTTAGCGTATCGCCTCAGGAAGTCTCCATGCGGCAGGCCGCCGGCGGGCCTTTGGGGACGGGCCGGGTTGTGTCAATCGCGGCTGTTGGAGAACCGGTGGATTGGACTGCTTCGGTTTCGGGAAATGGCGATACTTCCTGGGTCTACCTCTCGGCAGCAAGCGGCAAGACGCCGGGTACGATTTACGTGGGGCTTGTGAACTGGAAGGCTGAAGTACAGAAGCCCGGCCGGTACTTGGCTGAGGTGAAGATTTCGGCGCGCGGCGCTTCGGCGATTGTGAAGGTGGAATGGATCGTGGTGGACGGCGGCCCCGGTGCTACGTTTAGCTATCTGGCCGGGCCTGCCGGATGCGAAACGCCTGCCGGATACCCGGACGCGGCGCTTTGCAACCCGCTGGACCAATCGGCGATCGGCAAGTTTGTGACGCCCGTTCCCGGGGCCACCTACGTGGATCCTAATTTCGGTGGTCGAATTAAGGTGCTGACCGGCACGGGAATTCATCACACTTACTCGACGCCGAATCCGCTTAGCGCGAATAACACCTATCTGATGACGTTTCCGGCGGACGGGACCTTTGACATTCTGGCTGCGGCGAGCGGAAAGGCGGTGGCGCGGAAGGTGGATGGCAACCAGAACTACTTCTGGGACGCTAGCGATGATGACGCTTACTACACGCTGGAGGGCGCCGCGATTTTCCGGTACGGAGTGAAGCGCAAGAAGCGGACGAAGGTGGTGGATTACGGGAAGGCTCCGTATAAGTTCTCGGGCATTGCGCGCGGCGGGACGGGCGATACTTCGAAGGACAATTGGATTTCCTTCTTCGCTGAGAATGAAAAGCAGGTCTGCGCACTGGATATCGGCGGCGTGAAGACTTACTGCGCGGACTACTCGAACGCTTCCGGTCCGCAGTTGGGGAAGATCGACTATAGCCTGATTAGCAAAGGGACGGACAAGATTAGCGGGAAGCGCTACGTGGTTTTAGTTGCTGCCGGCACTGCGCCGGGTTTTTATGCGGTGAACGTGCAATCGGGCAAGTTGGATTTTGAGTTCCGCGGGCCCGAGGACATGGAGCGGGCAGGAAATCACGATGGCGTTTGCGATGCCGGGGAGAAGTGCATGTATCCTTCGCACGCGGACACACTGGAGGATTCGGCCGGCATTCAGTATCTGGTATATAACAGCCAGACGGAAGTTCCCTGTGAAGTTTCGGTGGCTACTTATCAGTTGAACCGGGGCTCCAAATTGATGGAACCGGCGGTGCTTGGGGGCGGACGCACGAAAGTGATGACCCTGTGGAAGTGCCCGTTTCCGAATAGTCCGGGGCCGGACGAGCATGTGGCTTGCGCCAAGAAAGCTCCGTATTGCGTGATTTCAACTGTGCCTCCTTTGAGCGGTGTTAAGGACGCGCCTATGCGGTTTGCGCATACCACCGAGATTCTGATATTCCGCGGGAATGGGCTCGAGGTGAGGAGGCTGGCGCAGACCCGGAGTGTGCCCCTGCGCGAAGAAGGAGGGGAGAGTTACTGGTCGCAATCGCATGGATCGATCTCGAACGACGCGTCGTTGATCGTCTTCGATTCGAACTTTGGCGAGGTGAACGGACAGCGGGTGAACGTGCTGGAAACGGGCGTGGCGCAGCGTTAGGCCTGCGCTACAATTGTGAAGCACATGCGAATTCCATTGATGGCTGGCAATTGGAAGATGTACAAGACTGTCCCGGAGACGGTTGCGTTTTTTGAGAAGTTTAATCCGTTGGTTGCCGATGCCAAGCACTGCGAGATTGCGATTTGTCCCACGTTTGTGAACCTGTCGGCGGCGGTGCAGTCCACCGTGGGAACGAATGTCGGGATCGGGGCGCAGAATGTGTATTGGGCTAAAGAAGGCGCTTTCACGGGTGAAATTTCCGGCGAGATGCTGAAGTCGGTGGGGTGCCAGTGGGTTTTGGTGGGGCATAGCGAACGGCGGCAGTATTTCGCGGAGACTAACGAGACGGTGCTGAAGCGGGTTTTGGCGGCTTTGGATGCGGAACTGCGGCCGATCATTTGCATTGGGGAACGGTTGGAGGAGCGCGAGGGCGGCTGGACGGAAGCAGTGTTGCTGGAACAGTTCAAGCACGGAATCGGCGGGCTTTCGGTGGATCAGTTTGCGCAGATCGCGATTGCTTATGAGCCGGTTTGGGCGATTGGCACCGGGAAGACTGCCACGCCGGCGATGGCCGCGGATGCGCACCGGATTATTCGCGAGCAGGTGCGGCTGCATTTCGGGCTGGAGGCTTCGCAGAGCACACGTATCCTGTATGGAGGAAGCGTGAAGCCGGATAATATTAAGACTTTG
>JANXXV010000187.1 GCA_025350445.1 Bryobacteraceae bacterium
AGCTCGGGAAGGTCGGCCGCTGAATGATTCACCACAATGAACTGCATCTTAGCTTTCTGCTTAGCGTCCTCTACCCAGCGGATTCCAACAACCTCCAGGAACTTGGCCAGCGGATGCGGTTTTTTCGCCGCGGCGCCCGGCACGGTGGCGGCGGACTCAGCCGTTGGCGCGGTCGCCGCAGTCGAAGCGGCATCCGATTTCTTCGGCAAGATATACGTGAAGAGCACGTACAAAATTCCCGCCAACGCAACTGTGAACCCAATGCCGATGGCCCAACCGGGAATGCCGCTCGGCGCTGGCGCCGCGGGCGCGCTGGCGAAGGGCACCCGCAGAGTTGGATCGGGAACGGCCGCCGCGGGCACCGGGGGAGGTGGAGGCGGCGGGGGAGCCGCTTCTAAAACCACAGGCGGAGGCAGCGGTGCCACAGCGGCCGCCGGCGGTGGCGGCGCAACTGGCGCGGCTGCAACAGCAGCGGCAACAGGCTCCGGCGCAGCCGCCTTGGGCGGTCTCGGATTGCAATCCGGACAATCGCTATACGACGGGGGCACTTCTCTTCCGCACTTCGGGCAGATCCAGGTGAACATAATTGTGTAATTTCCAGTGTAGTGCGTTACGGGTGGCTAACGCTAAGTGACGGATGCAAAATGAATAAGGTTTCCTATGAACTACAACCTATCGCGGAGGCTCTAATCTCTGATATTGTCGTGGACAACCATATTATGGCTTCCAAACTTTATGATGTCGTAGTGGTCGGCTCCGGCGCCGGCGGAGGAACCCTTTCAGCGCACCTGGCGCGTGCCGGCGTGGATGTCGCGGTAGTGGAAGGCGGACCGAAGGTCAACACCCGCACCGACTTCAACACCCATGCGATGCCGTTCGAATTTCCGGACCGGCACATCCCCACCATGAAGGCCGGCAAGCCCGGCTACGATTCCGAACGCACCCGCGGTGTGGGCGGCAAGACGATGCTTTGGAACGCCGTCGCCTGGCGCCAGAGCGAGCGCGATTTCAAAGGGAAAACGTTTGAAGGCGCAGGCGAAGATTGGCCCGTCGGCTATAAGGACATGGCTCCCTACTACGAGCGTATTGAGCGCGAAGTGGGCGTCTGCGGCAACCTGGATCACCTGGAAGATCTGCCCGACGGCATCTTCCTGCCCCCTGTGCCCATGAAGTGCAGCGACGTTCTCGTCCAGCGCGGAGCTGCAAAGCTCGGCCTCAAAGTGATCCACGTCAGGAAGTCCACGCTCAGCCGTGCCACCCGCACGCGGCCCGCCTGCCACTTCTGCGGAAACTGCATGGCCGGATGCGATGTTGCCGCCAAGTACAACTCATTCGATGTCCACATGTCTCCGGCTCTGAAGACCGGCAAACTCGAGATCTTCTCTAATTCCATCGTGCGTGAGGTAGTCGTCTCCACTGAAAACCGCGTCACCGGTGTCCGCTTCCTGGACCGCACCACGATGAAGGAAGGCGAAGTTCGCGGGCGCAGCGTAGTGGTAGCCTGTGCTTGCGTGCAGAGCGTAGCGCTGCTGATGATGTCGAAGTCACGCCTCTATCCCGAGGGCCTCGGCAACTCCAGCGGCCAGTTGGGCAAGCATTTCATCCCGCACATGACCGGCGGCGTGGAGGCGTTCATGAAGCCCATGATCGGCAAGCAACTGACTGCCGACGAGGGGTTTCTGGATCACGCCTATCTTCCCTCCTTCATGCACACCCGGAAGCGGGATTACGCCCGCAGCTTCGGCGCGCAGTTTGGATATCAGAACCGCCGCTCGGTAGGCTGGGCGCGCCAACTGCCGGGGTTTGGCAAGGATTACAAGCAATCCGTGAAAGACAGATTCCCGTCGTACCTGGTATTCAGTCCGTACGGCGAAAAGATCCCGGACGCGCGAAACTTCGTCGACCTGGACTACACGCAGAAGGATTCGTTCGGCTTGCCGCTCGCCCGCCGCCAGGTGTTCTGGACCGACAACGATATGAAGATTTTTCACGACATGCAGAACTGGTCGAAAGAGATTCTATTGCAGGCCGGCGGTGAAATTCTATCGGTGAGCGACAAGCCGGCCACTAACCACGAGCTAGGCGGCTGCCGCATGGGCGAAGATCCAAAGACGTCGCTATTGAACGCCTACTGCCAGAGCCACGACGTGAAGAATCTCTTCGTCGTGGACGGCAGCGTATTCCCGTCCGCTTCAGAGAAGAATCCAACGCACACCATTATGGCGCTGGCCGCGCGAACCGCGGAGCACATCGCGGGCCGCTTGAAGAAAGGAGAAATGTAATGGCAGATCGTAGAGAAGCGTTGCGAATCATTGGCGCCATCGGAACCACCTGCGCCTTTCCGTTTTCAAGCGGCGAGTTGTACGGCCAGCACCAGCATCCGCCCGAAGGCAAACAGGCGGATAGCGGAAAACCGCAATACTTTCAACCGGGTGAATTCGCTGTCATCTCGCGCATCGCGGATCTAATCATTCCCCCGACAGATACGCCAGGCGCCGTGGCGGCCGGCGTGCCCGCCTACATCGACTTGGTGGTCCGCAAGAACGATCAGCATCAGGCCGTCTTCCGCGAAGGTCTTGCCTACCTGACAGCGCAGGCCGGCGGAGACTTCCTGGGGCTTTCCGAAACCCGGCAGATCGCGCTGCTAACGCCTTTGAGCAATGCCGTGGATCGTGGCGACCTCAAGGGTCCCGGCGAGAAGTTCTTCCGCGCCATCAAGAGCATGACCGCCGACGGATACTACACGTCCAAGGCGGGAATGTCCGTCGAACTCGGCTACAAGGGCGGCACGGTGCTCTCCGAGTATCCCAACTGCGAAGTGCCGGAGCACTAATCGAACGATTTCACCCGGATGTCTTTATACTCGATCCAACGATTTACCTGATGGGCCTGAATCATGATCGGGCCCTTCGTGGTCCGCTCCATCTCGTGATAGTCCAGCACGTTCTCGCCATTGATCCGCACCAGGCAATCCTTTCCCCGCGCAATCAGTTGGAACAGATACCAATGTTCCGGTTGGATCTTCGGATAGACGGCGCGCCTATAGCCGTAGAGAGATCCGGTGGGATAGACGGCGCCCTCTACGTCATGCAATTGGATCTCGTAGTGTGAATCGGACTTCGCACTTTCGGCACGAAAAATAATGCCGCCGTTGTGGTGATAGCTGCCGCGGATGTAGCACTGAAACTCAAAATCGCGATAGGTGGCCTTCGTCGCCAGATATCCAATATCATCCGCGCGCAGCACAGGCCCGATGGCCTCCCACTTCGCCTTCCCTTCGGCCACCGTCCACTTGTCCATGTCGGCCGGTGAGGCGTACAGCGTTTCCCACTTCTCCTTAGCCGGCAATTCTTTAATCCGTAGATTCCTGAAACGCAGCGGATAGGAGAGCGACTCGATGCCGAGATATCCGTTCCGCAGGCGGTGGCTCAGCTCTGGAACCGATTCCACATTCAGATTCTGTACCTGCTCCTCGTTGATCCATACTTGCAAGACAGGCCAGTCCATCGCGATCCGCATCGTGTTCCACTCGCCCTGGTTCTTAACGTTCACCCGCAACGGCGCAACAACGGGAAACACCGCGCCGATGGATTCGGCCAGCATCTGGTGGTCCTGCTTCTGAAAGAGGTTGATCTTCATCCCGCATTCGGTATTGCGGCCATGCTCGGGCGCGTGCAGATAGATTCCCGAATTGGCCCAGCCCTTAATGAAGAATTCGCATCGGAAGTCGAAGTTCTCGTACTTCTTCGCCGACCGCAGCCAGGTGGGGAAGCCCGATCCTTCATGGATCACAATCGAGCCATCGTTCACATAGAAGGCACTCTCCGGCCCTTGCTGAATGGTCCATCCGTTCAGGGTCTTGCCGTCGTAGAGTGAAGTGAAGCCGTCGTCGGCGCCTGACATCAGCGGCGCCAGCGGCAAAGCGGAAAGCAGGGTTCTGCGGGTCATGGTTATTCGCCAGTGTAACTCCTGGCGGGCAGCGACCTGAATTCCTTGCGGTTTACGCGTATTGAATAGGGAACATGCTTACACCGGCTTTTCAGGAGAAATCACATGGCACGCCACCCTCTTTTATACAAGCTCTTTCGGGTACACTACACTAGCTAAGACGGCGGACCCCTTGGTCCGCGCCGAGGCCCCTGCCTCGGCTTCCCGAATCATAAGCGCCATCCTGGCGGATAGCTGCCGAGCCGGTGCACCGCCG